>CAKZVN010000222.1 GCA_937922105.1 uncultured Litorilinea sp. | reverse complement strand
CTTTGAGGGCAAAGAGCGTCATATGCGTCGTCTCTCCGTCTCTACGTGGAGTTTGCACCGGACGCTGGGCCGTCCGCCCGGCTATGGACCGGGGCAGGCTGCGCCGCCGCGGCCCGCCGAGGGCTTGCCACTGTTGGAACTTCCTGAGAACGTCCCCCATTACATTCGCGATGTCTCCTGGGGTGAGGACCGCTGCCAACTCCGTAACGGTAATACGCCCCAAGCCCTGGCTGCCATATGCAACGCCTTGCTCGGTCTTCTACGCCTGGCGGGTTGGCTTTTGATTCCTACAACCCACCGACACTTCGACACCAACTTGCAACCTTGCAACATGCGTTGCGTTTCATCGGTGCTCTGTCATCTTGATACACCCCTAGATACATACACCGGTTCCACGTTTGACAAAACACCCACGCCCTAGTACCATACTTGCATGTGTCAAAATGACATTAAGTTGGTCCAACCTGTGCCGCCATCCGTCGAGACGCCCACGAAGCTCACCACTGTGACCGATCCATCACCTGCCGGACTTTACACCTACGCCCATCCTCGCCCGGCGGTCACCGTGGACATCATCCTCTTTACTTTCCTGGAGGCTGATCTCAAGGTGCTCTTGGTGCGCCGTGCCCATCCTCCCTTTGCCGGGCGCTGGGCCTTGCCCGGCGGCTTCGCCAACATTGACGAGGACTTGGAAGACGCCGCGCTGCGCGAACTGCGCGAAGAGACCAACGTCGCCGACATCTACCTGGAGCAACTCTATACCTTCGGCGCGCCCGACCGTGACCCGCGCGGGCGGGTGATCACTGTCGCTTACTTTGCCCTCCTTAGCACCGACCAGGCCCAACGCATCCGCCTGCGCGCCGGCGACGATGCTGCCCAAACCGACTGGTGGAGCATCTACCGCCTCCCCGCGCTCGCTTTCGACCACGAGCGCATTATCCAATATGCCATCCAGCGCCTGCGTTGGAAGCTGGAGTGGACCGCCCTGGGCTTCCTGCTCCTCCCCGCCGAGTTTACTCTCTCCGAGTTGCAGCGTGTCTACGAGACTGTGCTCAACGAACCGCTGGACAAGCGCAACTTCCGGCGCAAGATGCTGGCTGCCGACGTCCTCGAACCTACCGGCAACCTGCGCGAAGGTGACCATCGCCCCGCCAAGCTCTACCGCTTTACCGCGAAGGCAATCGAGTTGGAACAAGCTCGCCGCCGCTTCCCATAAGTCCCTGCACCCCTCGCCCAATCCCTGACCCAGACCCGTATTCGGCCCGGACGCTGTTCTCTGCGCGCGTGCGGATTCGCCATATCGGAAATTTTTCTTTCTCGTCTTTAGGTATAGAGAAATAGTGTTTGGCGATTTTCCAGGAAAAGGACCATAGCCTTTGAATCAGAACAAGTCCAATGCTTCGTCCCAACCCACTGTCGGCCCGCTTTGCGCGCCCCAGCCTGCCCCGATTCCCGGATTCCCTCCCTTTATCTACGGTCTCCATGAACGCGGCGGTGAACAGCATATGCTGCGCGCCGGGCGTCCCGGCTGGGTTTTGGAGCTGGCTGCCATCGGGCTGGACGGCAACAACGCGCCCGCCGAGTTTCGCGACCTGAGCAATGCCGGGCTGGGCGTCGTTGTACGCATCAACCACGGCTACGGCAGCAGCGGGACCTTGCCCCTGCCGGAGCGTTACGCCGACTTCGCCGCCGCCTGCGCCCGCTATGTGGCGCGCTCGGCGGGTTGTCGCATCTGGATCATCGGCAACGAACCCAACCACGAAAACGAACGCCCCAACGGGCGCCCTATCCTGCCCTATGACTATGTCCGCGCCTATCTTCTCTGCCGCGCGGCCATCCGCGCTGTTCCCGGGCATGGCGACGACCTGGTCTTGGTCGCCGGTCCTGCGCCGTGGAACGCCACCACCACCTACCCCGGCAACGAAAAGGGGGATTGGGTGCGTTACTTCGTGGACACGTTGGCCCAACTGCCCGCGGGGGAGTGTGACGGCTTTGCCCTCCACACCTACACCCATTTCTTGGACCCGCGCTTGATCACCGGTGATTTCTTCCATACCACCCCCGGGTATCGCCATCTGCGCAACGAATTCCGCACCTACCGCGACTTCATGAACGCCATCCCCGACCGCTTCCGCCATCTGCCGGTCCTCATCACCGAAACCGACCCCACCACGCGCGGTATCGGCTGGAACCCCGGCGCCAACGTCGGGTGGGTGCGCGCCGCCTATCGCGAGATCGCGGACTGGAATCGCAACCCGGCACACCAGCCCATCCAGGCGCTGCTGCTCTATCGTTGGCCTCTGGTTCCCGACCAGCCCGAATGGTCCATCGAGAACCGGCCCGGCATCATCGAGGACTTCAATCAGGCGCTGCGTCTAGAACCTGCCGCCGATTTCGCCGTGCGCACAGCCACGGAACAGCCCACCCCTACCGTATTGCCGCCGGGCAAGTTACTGGATCGCCCCTGGCGCGGCCTTGTCGCGGCTTCCCTGGGCCTCAACTTGCGCAGCGGTCCCTCCACCCAACACCGCGTGCTTCAAGTCCTGCCCAACGAAACGCTGCTCACCGTTTTGGGCGAGTTGGACGACTGGCTTTATGTCCGCGCGCTGGAACGGGAGGGATATGTCAGCGCGGCCTTTGTCATACGCCATGAGGAAGAGATCCGGCCCCAGCCGGCGCGCAACTTTTTGCGCGCCCGTCCGGAGTTGTGGGAAGCGCCGCTGGCACCACCGCCCGACGACACCATCATTCTCGACCCCGAACGCGCGACCTGGACCGAGCGCGTCCTGGCTGCGACCTGGAACGACTTCGGCGGCCTGGTCACCCACTTGGCAAGGGTCTTGCAACTGGACCCCGCGGTCGCAGTCGCAGTGCTGGCGGTGGAATCGGGCGGGCGCGCCTTTGCCACCGACGGTCGCCTCATCATCCGTTTTGAGGTGCATGTCTTTTTCGAGGAATGGGGTAAACTCGATCCCGACCGCTTTGCCCAGCATTTCCGCTTCGACCTGGAGCGCCCGTGGCAAGGACACCAATGGCGCCCTGCACCCGACCAGCCCTGGCGCGACTTTCACGGCAACCAAGACGCCGAGTGGCAAGTCTTCACCTTTGCCCGGGAGCAACTCAACGCCACAGCCGCGCTGCGCTCCATCAGCATGGGCGCGCCCCAGATCATGGGCTTCAACCACGAGCGCATCGGCTATCCCGATGCCGCCGCCATGTTCAATGCCTTTACCAACAGCGCACACGCCCAGGTCATCGGTTTCTTCGACTTCGTCAACGCAGCCGGTGAGCGCGTGCAGGCGCTGCGCCAGGGCAACCTGTTGGCTTTTGCCACCGCTTACAACGGCAGCGGGCAAGCACCCCTGTACGCCGCGTTGATCCAGGATGCCATCCGCGCCTTTACGCGGCTGCGCCGCGGCGACGCGCCGCTCTCCAGTGCCCGCCTGCCCATGCCGCCGTCCTCCGGCAACTTGGCCGAGTTGGACCCCGAACTCTACTTGGCCTGGCGCAGCCATGTCCTGGACGGCTTTGCCCACAACAAAGCCATGTTCGAGCGCCTGGTCGAGGCCTTCATGGGACCCTATCGCACCACCGTGCTGCTCTATCGCATCACCTTCGGCGTCGGGCTGGCGCTTTTTGTCGCGGCGGTCGTCTTAAGCGCGCTCACCGGTGAGTTGCTCTACGGCTTGCTCTTCGGCGGTCTTGGCGCGGCAACGTTCCTCACTTACTTCTTGAGTAGGCCGCTGCGCGCGCTGGAAGAAAACCTCAACTACATCACCTGGCTCGGCGTCATCTACAACAGCTACTGGACGCGGCTGGTCTATGCCATGAACATGAACACAGTACAGGAGGACCTGGCAGCCATCACCGAGGACTTCACCCGCCAGATCGAGCGGCTGGTGGAAAAGAGCGGCGCGGGCGCGCGTAACCGGCCCGGCTCAGAATAGGCCGTCTCCCATCACCACCCGCACGGGCGGCAAACGCGCCTTGACAGGCGCGCAGTTGCCGCCCGTTTTATTGGCTGCGTTATCGCGTGATTACCTGTAAAGCAGTTGCCGCGCGACCGGCGCGCCGGGTAGAATGGCGCTATGACAAACAGCGCCACACCCGAACCCGCCTTAACCATGCGCCGCATCACCCAGACTTGGTGGCCCTTGGCCGCGGGCTGGTTTTTGATGACGGTGGAAATCCCGGCCCTCAGCGCCGTTGCGGCGCGCCAGCCCCACCCGGAGATCAGCCTCGCTTCATGGGGTCTGGTCTTTTCGCTGGCTCTCATCCTTGCCTCGCCCGCGATGATGCTGCTCAGCGCCTCCACCGCGCTCAGCCGGGACGATGCCTCCTATCGCAAGGTCAGCCTCTACACCTGGGTTATCGCCCTGGGGTTGACCGCAGTCCACGCGCTGTTGGCCTTTACCCCGCTCTT
>CAKZVN010000221.1 GCA_937922105.1 uncultured Litorilinea sp. | reverse complement strand
TTGTGGCGGCCCAAAAGTGGCACGTGCACAGGGTAGGACTCGACGCGCCCGCTGTGGCTGTCCCGGTGGTGGAAGCGGAAGCGAATGCCTTCCATGCCCGCGCCGGTGATGTCGTCGGCCCACAAATCTGCCTCGGGGGTGAGACCGTAGCGGAAGATCGCCGCCCGGGTCAGGTTTGCCATCGCGCGCACACGGTCGTCGTCCCAGTTGAGAATGGCGACGCCGCCGTCTGCGGCTGCGGGCAGGCCGCGCACCAACTCGGATTTGGCCCGCGCGATATTTTCGATGCTGCCCAGGCGACTGAGATGAACCGGCCCGACGTTGGTGAGCACACCGACGCGCGGGCGCGCCAACCGGCATATGGTTTCGATTTCGCCCAACGCGGTCATGCCCATCTCCAAGACGGCGCACTCGTGTTCGACGCCCAGACCCAGCAGACTCAGCGGAAGCCCCTGGACGCTGTTGAGGTTGCCCTGGCTGGCAAGGGTGGCATACCGCCGGCACAGGACGGCATAGGTCAGTTCTTTGGTGGAGGTTTTGCCCACGCTGCCGGTGATGCCGATCACGCGCAGAGCGGGGCTACTGCGGTGCAAGCGTTGGAACGCGCCCACAGCTTGCAGGCCTGCCTCGCTGTTGTCCACCACATAGACCAGCGCTCGGCTTGCCAAGCCGGTCGCCTCCTCTGCGTTGTAGAGGCGCCCACGCGTATCGCCGCGGCAATCCACCAGCACCGCGCCCGCGGCGGCTGCGGCTTCGGCCCCGCGTGCTTCGCAGATGACCGCCTGCGCGCCTTGTTGCAGTGCGGATGCGATGAAGCGGTGACCGTCGGTGCGTTCACCTTGCAACGCGATGAAGAGATCGCCCGCCGCCATGTCGCGGCTATCGGTCCCGGCGCGGGCGATGGGGCGCGGGGGCAATGCCAGAGGCGGCATGGTCCCGGTGAGGGCTTGCCAAAGGGTGTGCTGGGTGATGCGTGTGGTGACCAGGGGGGGCATCTTAACGCTCCTCCTGAGCCGGGCGCGCAGCCAGCCGGATGGCGTCCGGCGGCACGTTGAGATAGTCCAAGAGACGGGCGGTGATGCGGCTGAAAACCGGTGCGGCGGTGTGGCTGGCCCACTGGTTGATGGTGGGGTCCGGGCGGTCCATCTTGACCAGCACCACCACACGCGGGTCGTCTGCGGGCGCAAAGCCCACAAACGAGACAATGGTGGCGTCGGGGATGTAGCGCCCGGTGGTGAGGTCAGGAATCTGCGCGGTGCCGCTCTTGCCGCCGACGCGATAACCGGGCACGGCGGCTTTGGAGTTGCCGGTCTCCACCACTTCCGCCATCATGGCTGCCATTTCCGCCGCAACCTCGGGGCGCAAGACTTGGCGGATGACGACCGGCTCGGTGAGTTGGACGCGGTCGCCGATGATGCGCCCCTCCACGACATAGGGGCGCATGAGCTTGCCGCCGTTGGCAATGACCGCAGTGGCATTGACCATCTGGAGCGGGGTCACTGCCAGACCTTGACCGAAGGAGTTGGTTCCCAAATCGGAAAGGCTCCAGTCTTTGCTTTTGGGTGTTTTGACCAGGCCGGCAATCTCGCCCGACAGGTCCACATTGGTCGGCTCGCCGAAACCGAAGCGCTGGATGTAGCGGTAGAAGCGGTCGGCGCCCAGCTCTTGTGCGATTTGGGCGGTGACTACGTTGAGCGAGCGTGCGAGGGCATCGGTGACGGTGACCGCGCCGTGAGCCATGCGGTTGCTGTTGAAGATGACACGACCGCCCACGGTGATACTGCCGGTGTCGGTGTAGAGGGTGCTGGCATGGAGCAAGTCGGCGTCCATGCCCGCGGCGATGGTGATGATCTTGAAGACCGACCCCGGTTCATACATGGCGGTGACTGCGTTGTTGGCGAGCGAACCGTCGGTCGCCAGTTGCCAGCGGTTGGGGTCGTAGTCGGGCAAGTTGACCATGCCCAGGATGGCGCCGGTCTTGGGGTCGAGCGCAATGGCGGTGCCGCTCTCGGCCTTGAACTCCGCTAGACCGCGCGCTAACTCTTCGCGCAAAATCCACTGCACGGTGGTGTCCATGCTGAGGATGAGGTCTTTGGCGACGGGTGACGGCACGAAGCGCCGCGTCTCCAGGGGGAGGGTAGTCACCGGCTGAGCGCGATCGGAGAGGGCGCCGATCCCACCGCGCAGGAGGAAGTCGTTGTAGAACTCTTCGACCCCGGTTCTGCCGCCGCTATCCACGATCTCGAAGCCCAACACGTGGCTGGTGAGTTCGGCTTGGGGGTAATGGCGCCGGGTCTTGATCTCGGCGTAGACCTGGTTGAGCGGAACATGCTTGCGCTTGTTGGCGTAGAACTCGTTCATGAGTTGGGCCTTGAGCGCGTTGAGCTTGTCTACGTCCTCTTGGGTGACAGCCTTGGCAATGATGGCGTATTTAAATTTAGCGTTGCGCTGGAGCGTGTCAAAGGTCTCGCTAAAGGGAATACCGAGCAACTCCTCCAATTGTTGGGCAACTTCGCGACGCTGTTCGTCCGTTGGAATGTTGTCCGGGGTGGCTGCCAGTTGGTAGTAATAACGATTGACCACCAGGGGCGTGCCGTCCCGGTCCACGATTAGCCCACGGGTTTCGTTGCGTGTGGTGGTGACGATCGGCTTGGGAGGCGGGGATACCAGCAACTGGTAACGCAGGAGCTGCAAGATCACCACCGCCGCAAGCGCAACCAAGACCACAACGACAAACCAGATGCGCCACAATTGGCGCATCTCGTCACCCGTTATCGGTTCTTGGGCAAGACCGGCAGCAGGGTCTGCATCCGGCGTAACCGCGCGTGGCGCGGTTTTGGCGGGGTCGGGCGATGCAGTTGAGAGCCGGCGCGTTAAAAAAGTCATGATTCGTTACGGTCTTGATCCGGTACGTGTGAGCCGGTTGGCGCCGAAAGGGTCTCCAACCGGTGATGAGCAACGCCCGCGCCTGCGGGCCGTGTTCCAAACTGTGCGGACGCACGCTGAACGGTCTGTTCGTTGAGTCGCCTTCATTCTGAGGAGCGCAGCGACGACCTGCCCTGCGTCCTAACGCTCGGCTTCGCGAACGCCGGTTCCCTCCAGAAGGCGATTCCCCTGTTCCAGCGTGCGTTGCCACCAGGCGTCCCAGGCAGCGTGGCTGGTAGCGGAGCGGGGCGGCTCGCTCGCGGTGCTCTGCGCGGCGTTACTGTTGCCCAGGCCGAGGAACGCCTCCCAGCGCTGCCAGTTGGCAAGGGGCTGGGAAGCGCTCTGGTCGCTCGGAGTCGGCGCAGGCGTCTCCGGGGCCTGCTGCGCGAGCGGCGTCTGCGCGGGCTGGGCGCTCTCCGGTGGCGCATCTTGGAAGATATATTGGCGCGCGGTGATGGGGACATAGCCCTGGGCTACCACCCGTTCACGCAGGCGCGCCAGATTGGTCTCGCGCGCGATGAGGAAGACGGTCTCCCCGTTGCGCTGTTCGATGGCGTTGTACTCTTCGCGCAGCTGGGCCAACTGGACTTTGGTCTCCAGGATTTGCACAGACAAAAGCAAGTGCATGAACGCGCCGGCGACAAAGAGCAACAACCCCACACATACCAACGCAAAGGATTGGAAGGTGGCGGGCAGTTGGAGACGGCGATCAATCTCCTCGACCCAGTCGGCTAGCCGTGCAAAGGAGCCGGCGGCTGCGACTTGACCCTGGTCGCGCAGATCGTCCAGGTCGAAGACGGGAAGCGGCCCGCTCGCGGGAAATGAGGTTGCGGGAGAAAGTGTGGATGAGAGCGATGAGGCAACCGGCGAACGCGATGAGTGCATGGTCGGTCCTGTCGAGAATGAGTGCCAAGAAAAAACAAGAAGAAGAAAAAACAAGAAAAAGACAAAGGTAAAATGCCGAGATTAACGAGCCGGCAGGCGTTCGGCGATACGCAATTTGGCCGAGCGGCTGCGCGGGTTGCGTGCGATTTCGGCGGCGGACGGCGTAATCGGTTTTGCCGTCACGATCCGCAAGGTCGGCGTGCGCCTCTCCCCGCCGAAGGGATGGTTGCGATCATGGACAAAATCGCGCGCCTCGGTTTGCATCCACTGCTTAACCAGCCGGTCCTCCAGGCTGTGAAAGCTGATGACTGCCAGTCGCCCGCCGGGGCGCAGCAGGCTAAGCGCCTGGGGCAACACGGCTTCCAGTTGGGCCAACTCCTGGTTGACCGCGATGCGTAAGGCCTGGAAGGTGCGCGTTGCGGGATGAATCCGCTCGCCCCGTCGCCCACCGACGGCCTGCTCGACGATGCGCGCCAGCTCACCGGTGGTGGTGATGGGGCGCTGTTGCACCAGGCGCCGGGCGATGCGTCGGCTGTGACGCTCCTCGCCGTAGCGATAGATGAGATCGGCGAGTTCGTCTTCGTCCAACGTGTTGACCAACTCCGCGGCGCTGATGGGCCGGGTCGGGTCGAAGCGCATGTCCAGCGGGCCGGGCTGCATGAGCGAGAAGCCACGCTGCGGGTTATCCAGTTGGTAGCTGCTGACGCCGATGTCAAGCAAGATGCCCTGCGCCGGGCCGAGACCGATCTCCGCCACAATGCGGGACATCGCGGCGTAATCGCTTTGCACCAAGATCAGGCGCCCGTACGCGATCTCCTGGGAGAAGCGCGCCTGCACACGTGCGATCGCCTCGGGGTCGGCGTCCAAGCCGAGCACTCGCCCATCGGGAGCGGTGAGCGCCAACAGACGCTCCGTATGCCCGCCGCCGCCTACCGTGCCGTCAATGGCGATGTCACCCGGTGCCAGGTTCAGCCCGGCGGTTGCCTCCTCCAGCAAGACGGTGACATGTCCCGGCTGGGTCGGTTCATCCGCGGAAGGGCGGGCCGGTTCATTAGACATTGAGCGCGGCAAAGAGTTCCCCATCCACTGCGCCGCTCTCCAGTTGGTTCAACACCCGCTCGTGCCACAGCTGCGGATTCCACAACTCGACGAAGGTGTTGACGCCGGCAATGACAATCTCGCTGCGAATCTGGGCATAGTCGCGCAGGCGCTGGCTGATGAGGATGCGCCCCTGTTTGTCAGGGTTGTAGTCCTCGGCGCCGCTAAAGACAGCCCGGCGCAGGAGGGCGGAGCGCGGGTCCGCCAGAGGCAACGCGCTGATCTTTTCCGCCACTTCTTGCCACTTGGCTTGGGGCATGACCAACAAACAGCGGTCCAGCGGGCTGCGCGTCACGATCAACCCGGAGCCGAGTTGCTCCCGGAAGCGAGCCGGGATGGTCAACCGGCCCTTGTTGTCGAGACTGTGAGTGAACTCGCCGAGAAACACGCTGTTGGCCTAGCTCCGAGTGCGCTTGTGTGCTTGCGTTTGTTCCCCCACGCAGCCGTCCGGCAGATGACGGGTTGGGATAGATGGGGTTTTCCCAAGCGGCGATTTTCCCCACCGGCAGGAGCGGAATCTACCACAGGTAGGTGTTGCGCGCCACTTCCTCCCATTTCGTCCCACATTATAGAGCATATCCGGCAACCTGTCTACCCCCGATCCGGGCCGTTTTGGGATATGCGCTTGGGTTATTGTTGGGACGCGTACAGTGGAGAAGGGTTGCGCGACGGGCGGTGCTCCAGTGTGGGGCGTCGTGGGGAATCGGGTCGAAAATTGGCTGAAAATTGGTTGTAATCGGCGCGCGAGCGGCGCGCGACTGTTGTGGGTGCGCGACCATAGACCGGTCTGAACGGTGTGAGCACCAAGGGAAGGTCTGGTGGGGGGGATTACCGATTGGAGGGGCAGCAGGTGGGAAAATGTGGGGGAGACGACCAGGCCTGCGAGCAAGTGGGGCAAAGTGGGGGAATGCGGACGCGCAAGATGCTTGCGCGCGGTCTGTTTCTCATTTGACATCGGTGCGGGTGTGTGATAATGTCATAAGTCGCGTTGTGGCTGAAATTGTCGCGTGACATAAAGTTTGCCTTATGGTAAACTACCCATGCGGCAACGGTGACGGGTCGGGCAAGCCCATTGCCGTTCCCACCAGGGATTGAGTCCAGGCCGAAAAAATCAGGAGGTCGGGCGCCGTCGTGGGGAGCAAAGTGCGGGAGCAAAGGCAACCTGCTACGGTCTCCGCAGGAAGTGGGGGCAGGGTCAGCTTGGCCCAGGGTGCCCCATTCGCCGTTTGTGTAGCGGTGGATTGGGCGCGACGCCATCAATGATGTTGAACCGATCAAGACACCCGTTATAGGTAGCAGACCAAGCGGCGGCGTCGCCGTTGGTCGGCTGCCTATCCAGGTGTCTTATTGCTATTTAACGACCGGTCGGGCGGATTGTGGTTTGGCCCGCAGCCGGTCGCCGTTGGGCCACGTCGTCCACAGTGTAAGGAGCGGAGTGCTACATGAGCCAGACTTGGAACGGCACCAATTCGGCGGCGCGCGGGGTGCGCACGGAGCGGAAGTCCTATGCGCGCACACCAACCATTTTGGAATTACCTCGGCTGACCGAGGTGCAGATTCGCAGTTTTGACTGGTTTAAGGATGAGGGGCTGCGCGAACTCTTTGCGGAGATTTCGCCCATCACCAGTTTCAACAAGAATTTGGAACTGCACTTCGGGGATTTCTATTTTGGCGAGCCGAAGTACCCGGAAGACGAGTGCCGGGAGCGCGACATCACCTATGCCGCGCCCCTGTGGGTGAAGGTCAAGCTGGTCAACCGCGACACCGGCGAGATCAGCGAGCAGGAAGTGTTCATGGGCGATTTTCCGCTCATGACCGATTCGGCGACGTTTATCATCAACGGTTCCGAGCGCGTGGTGGTCAGCCAGTTGATCCGGTCGCCGGGTGTCTACTTTACGGTGGAAGAGGATCGCGCCACCGGTCGCGAATTGGCGGGCGCCAAGTTGATCCCCAGCCGGGGCGCTTGGCTGGAGTTTGAGACCAGCAAGCGCGACATCATCAGCGTCAAGGTAGATCGCAAGCGCAAGCTGCCGGTGACCATTCTGTTACGTGCGGCGGGCTTCGGCACGGATGAAGAGATTCGCGCGCTCTTTGCGGACGTGGACACCAATATGGACCACCCGTTCATCGAGTCCACCCTGGAGCGCGACCCCACCAGCAACCCCACCCAAAATTCCCAAAAGGGGGTGGAGGACGCGCTGTTGGAGTTTTATAAGAAACTGCGTCCCGGCGACCCACCCACGCTGGACAACGCGACCAACTTTTTGCAAAATCTCTTCTTTGCCCCGCGGCGCTACGATCTGGGCAAGGTGGGGCGCTACAAGCTCAACCGACGCTTGGGCCTCAAGACACCGCTGGAGACGCGCATCCTCACCAACGAAGACTTGGTGGCGGTGATCAAGCGGCTGATTGACATTAACAATGGCCCGGCGCGCCCGGATGATATTGACCATCTGGGCAATCGGCGCGTCAAGACAGTGGGCGAGTTGATCCAAAACGCATTGCGCATCGGCTTGTTGCGTATGGAGCGGGTGGTGCGCGAGCGTATGTCCATTCGCGACCCGGAGCAAGTGACCCCGTTGGGTTTGATCAACATTCGCCCGGTGGTGGCGGCGACGCGCGAGTTCTTCGGCGGCAGCCAGCTCAGCCAGTTCATGGACCAGACCAACCCGCTCTCCGAGTTGACCAACAAGCGCCGTTTGAGCGCGCTGGGGCCGGGCGGTCTACGCCGCGAGCGTGCCGGCTTCGATGTGCGCGATGTGCACTTCAGCCACTACGGTCGCATCTGCCCCATCGAGACGCCCGAAGGGCCGAACATCGGTCTCATCGGTCAGATGGCGACCTATGCGCGCATCAACGAATTCGGTTTCATCGAGACCCCCTATCGCAAGGTCTTTTCCGAGGCGGACGCTACGGTCGAGGCGCTCTTGGGCCATACGTTGGATGAGGACATTCTTGAGAACGATACGGTGATTGCGACGCGTGGGACGGTGGTGGACGCCGACTTGGGGGCCAAGCTGGAGGCGATGTTCGCCGGCAGCGGGCGCAAGGTGCGCGTCAAGCCCTATGCCAGCCGCGAGACGGTCTATTTGACTGCCGATGAGGATGAGGAGGCCTCCATTGCCCAGGCGTCTTCGCAACTGAATGCAGTGGGCGAATTCCAAAATCAGCGCCCGTCGGCGCGCCGTGCCGAGGATTTCCTCTTCGAGATGCCCAGCCGCATCCGCTACATGGATGTGTCGCCCAAGCAGATCGTGGGGGTGTCGGCGGCGTTGATTCCCTTCCTGGAGCACGACGACGCCAACCGCGCGCTCATGGGGTCCAATATGCAGCGCCAAGCCGTGCCGCTCATCCGGCCCGAGGCGCCGTTGGTGGGCACCGGGATGGAGTACCAGGCTGCGATTGACTCTGGGCAAGTGGTGGTGGCGCGCAACGCGGGCGAAGTGGTGAGCGTGACCGGGGACGAAGTGGTGGTCCAAGAGAGCGACGGCACGCGGCGGGTCTATCATCTGCGCAAGTACAATCGCAGCAATCAGAGCACCTGCATTGACCAGCGCCCCACGGTCTTCAAGGGAGACCTGGTGCAGCCCGGTTCGGTTTTAGCCGACAGCTCCAGCACTGAAAACGGTGAGTTGGCGCTGGGGCAAAATGTGGTGGTCGCTTATCTCAGCTGGGAAGGCGGGAACTTTGAGGATGCCATCCTGGTGAGCGAGCGGCTGATCCAAGAAGACAAGTACACCTCGATCCACATCGAGAAGCACGAGATCGAGGCGCGCGAGACCAAGCTGGGGCCGGAGGAGATCACCCGGGATATTCCCAACGTGGGCGAGGACGCGCTCAAAGACTTGGACGAGGACGGCATCATTCGGATCGGCGCCGAGGTGAACCCCGGCGATATTTTGGTCGGCAAGATCACGCCCAAAGGCGAAACCGAGTTGACGCCGGAGGAGAAACTGCTGCGCGCCATCTTCGGCGAGAAGGCCCGCGAGGTGAAGGACAGCTCGCTGCGTCTGCCGCATGGTGAACGCGGCAAGGTGGTGGATGTCAAGGTCTTTGACCGCGACGAGCATCGCGACTTGGCAGCGGGGGTGGAGAAGATCGTGCGGGTCAGCGTGGCGCAGCGCCGCCGTTTGACCGAGGGCGACAAGATGGCAGGGCGCCACGGCAACAAGGGCGTTATTTCGAAGGTGGTCCCGGTGGCGGATATGCCCTTCCTAGAGGACGGCACGCCGGTGGACATCATCCTCAACCCGTTGGGTGTGCCGGGCCGCATGAACATCGGCCAAATCCTGGAGGCGCACCTGGGCTGGGCGGCCCTGCGCTTGGGCTTCATGGCGGAAACGCCGGTCTTTGATGGGGCCAAGGAGGACGAGATCGAGGCCGAACTGGTGCGCGCCTGGCTGATTGACCGGGCTTGGGTGGACGCCACCCACAAGGCATGGGACCTGATCCGTGCCGAGGGCATACAACCCCAAGAATTGCTCGACGATGCGGACGCGCGGCGCATTTACCTGGTCAGTTGGTTGGAGCCGTTGGGCTATGACGCCGAGCGCATCTACCGCGACGAGACGTATGCACGCCATGCCTGTCTGCGTGAGTGGTTGCGCGAGCGCGGTTATACGCCGGAGTCCTTGATCCCGGATTCCTATGGCACGCGGCGCACCAGCGCGGAAGCCAACGCCATTGCCAAGGAAGTCGCACTGCGCGAATGGATGATCTATCATGGCGCAGACCCCGGCAACCTGACCGGGCAGGCGCTGGCAGCGGCTGCGCATGAGCACAGCCTGGATACCGGCTGGCCTTTGCCCACCACCGGCAAGCAGCGTCTCTATGACGGCAAGAGCGGCGAACCCTACGATTCGCCGGTAACGGTGGGCGTGGTGCAGATGCTCAAGCTCCACCATTTGGTGGAGGACAAGGTCCATGCGCGCAGCACCGGCCCGTACAGCTTGGTGACGCAGCAGCCCCTGGGCGGCAAGGCCCAGTTCGGTGGGCAGCGCTTCGGTGAGATGGAGGTGTGGGCGCTGGAGGCCTACGGCGCCGCCTATACCTTGCAAGAGATGCTCACCGTCAAGTCCGACGATGTGAGCGGCCGCGTCAAGACCTATGAAGCCATCGTCAAGGGGGAGGAGATCCAAAGTCCCGGCGTGCCGGAGAGCTTCCGCGTGCTGGTGAAGGAACTCCAAAGCCTGGCGTTGAACATCGAGGTCATCAACGAAAAGAACGAAGTGATCCAGTTTGGCAAAGAAGACAGCGACGAACACCTGCCCAAACTGGGCTTCAGCCTGAATGTACCCGGGCCGATGAGCCGCAGCAGCGAA
>CAKZVN010000220.1 GCA_937922105.1 uncultured Litorilinea sp. | reverse complement strand
GCTCGTCCGCCAGCGAAGCGCGCAAGGGGCCGATGGGGAGTTGACCGGGGTGGGAGGGCGCTTTGGGGGGGCGCTTGCGGTCGGCGAGACTGCGCGCCGCCGGCTCAGTTGGCAGCGATGGCGAGTGGGCTTTGCCCATCGTCTCCGGGTCCTCGGCCCACAGGAACAGGCGATAGCCGGAACCCGCGTCATCCACCAGAATCCACGCAGCATGAATGGTCAAAGGCATACCCGCCATTGTACCGTGCCGGGACGCGCGCGACAAATTGTGGCAACGGTCCGTGGGTTAACAAATGTATGGCGGCGAAACGCGAGCGGGTTGTGCCGAAGCGGAACGTTTTGCGCCCCGCCCCGTGCGCCCACTATAATGGAATGTAATGCATCCGGGCGCGACGCGGCTCTTTGCGGGGCAGCGCAGTGTGCAGGATGCTGCCAAAGCGATGCAGGACAGTACCGCGCGCCTGTGCGCCGGGCAACCAGGACGGGGATTCTATGTTAAAGTCGCATACTTGCGGGGAGTTGCGGGAGTCGCATATTGGTCAACGTGTTACCTTAGCCGGGTGGGTCAATCGCCGGCGCGACCACGGCGGTTTAATTTTTATTGATTTGCGCGATCGCTTTGGGTTGACGCAGGTGACGATTGACTCCGAAAGCGCAGCAGCTGCGCATGCGGTCGCCGATCAGGCGCGCAATGAATATGTATTGCAGGTGAGCGGGGTGGTGCAGGCGCGGCCCGCGGGCTTCGAGAATCCGAATTTGGAAACCGGCGCCATCGAGGTGATCGCCGACGCGGTGACAATTCTGAATCCAGCCAAGACGCCGCCTTTTTATATCAGCGGCAACGCCGATGAGGTGGACGAGGCGCTGCGGCTCAAGTATCGTTATCTGGACTTGCGGCGACCGCGCATGGCGAACAATCTAGCGCTGCGTCATCGCATTGTGCGCTTCATCCGCGAGTATTTTTCGGCGCGCGACTTTTTAGAGATCGAGACACCTATCCTGCTCAAGAGCACCCCGGAGGGGGCGCGCGACTTCGTGGTGCCCAGTCGTCTGCATCCCCACGAGTTCTATGCCTTGCCCCAAAGCCCGCAGCAGTTGAAGCAGTTGCTCATGGTGGGCGGCATCGAGCGCTACTTCCAGATTGCGCGCTGTTTCCGCGACGAGGACCTGCGCGCCGACCGCCAATTGGAATTTACCCAGCTGGACGTGGAGATGAGCTTTGTGGATGCGGCGGATATCCGTGCCTTGATCGAGGGGATGCTCATCGAACTGGCGCGCGAGGTCAGCCCCAAGCCCATCTGGAAGGTGCCTTTCCCGGTGTTGACTTACGCCGAGGCGATGGACAAGTACGGCATTGACCGGCCCGACTTGCGTTTCGGTGTGGAGTTGGTCAATGTGGGCGCGGCGGTGGCTCGGAGCGAGTTCAGCGTCTTCCGCAATGCGTTGGCTGCGGGCGGTCAAGTGAAGGGCTTGGTCTATCCCGGCGGCGCGTCCATCGCCCGTCGCGAGATTGATGAGTTGACTGACTTTGTCAAGCAATATGGCGCCAAGGGGTTGGTCTGGATCGGTGTGACCGCCGCGCCGGGCGCGGACGGCTTCTACGCCGAGGAGGCGCTGCGCAGCCAGGTGACGAAGTTCCTGTCGCCGGTGGAGATTCGCGACTTGATCACCGCTGCGGGCGCGCAGCCCGGTGATCTGATCCTGGCGGTGGCGGACAAGCCCAGCGTGGTGGCGCAGAGCCTGTGCAATCTGCGCTTGGAGGTGGGCCGCCGCGCCGGGTTGATTGATACGAGCGTGTTGGCCTTCTGTTGGGTGGTGGATTTCCCGCTCCTGGAGTACAACGAGGATGAAAAGCGCTGGCAGGCGGTGCATCATCCCTTTACCAGCGCGCTGGATGACCACTGGGAGCGGCTGGAGCGTGATCCCGGCTCGGTATTGGCGAAGGCCTATGACGTGATCCTCAACGGCTGGGAACTGGGCGGTGGGAGCATCCGTATCCATCGCAGCGACTTGCAAGACCGGCTGTTTGCCATGTTGGGCATGGGCCGTGCTGAGATGGACCAGCGCTTCGGGCATATGCTGGAGGCCTTCCAGTACGGCGCGCCGCCACATGGCGGGATTGCGTTGGGCATTGACCGTGTGGTGGCGCTCTTTGCCGAGACTCCCAGCATTCGCGATGTGATTGCGTTCCCCAAGACGGCGATGGGCACCGATTTGATGTTGGAGACGCCCAGCCCGATCAGCGAGGAGCAACTGGCCGAATTGCACATTATGCTACGGCCCGCCAAGGAGCCGGCGCGGTAAATTGGATCGTGCACCCTGCAAGGCGCGTCGGGCGCGCTGCAGGGTGCAGAGTCCAGTGGAGCAGCGGCGCAGTTGTTGCGGCGTGTGGTCCTGCCCTGGCACCGAGTTGCTGGGCAAGGCTACATAGCCGGTGACGCAACCTAGAGAAAGAGCAAGTCGGTCCGTGGAGAATATCAGGTCCTCGGCGCAAGCATCGCCCACGTTGCGGCGCGAGCTGGGAACGTTTGGCGCGGTGATGATGGGCCTCGGTTCGATTGTGGGGACGGGGGTCTTTGTCAGTATCGGCATCGGAGCGGGGGTGGCAGGGCCGGCGGTGGTGTTGGCGATTGCGCTGGCTGCGGTGGTGGCGGTCTGCAACGGTCTTTCCAGCGCCCAGTTGGCTGCGAGCCACCCGGTGAGCGGCGGTACCTATGAGTATGGGTACAAATACCTGAACCCCTATCTCGGCTTCACGGCGGGGTGGATGTTCCTGTGCGCTAAGAGCGCCTCCGCCGCCACCGCAGCGCTGGGCTTTGCCGGCTACATGCTCACTTTGCTGGATGTCACCCATCCGCTGTGGCGCATGGGGCTGGGATTGGGCGCGGTGGTGGTCTTGACCGCGATTGTGCTGGGCGGCATCCGCCAGAGCAATGCGACCAACGTCCTGATGCTGACGGTGACGCTGGGCGCGCTGGGCTTCTTTGTGCTGGCGGGGTTGCCCGGTCTTTTCGCCAATGCGGATGTAAATTTCGCGCCTTTTTTCCCGCCGCCCTCGGCGGGGGTGAGTCCGTGGCGCGCGCTGTTGCATGCCACGGCGCTGATGTTTGTGGCTTACACGGGCTATGGGCGTATCGCCACGCTGGGCGAGGAGGTGCGCGCGCCGGAGACCACCATCCCGCGCGCCATGGTGATCACGCTGGTGGTCACCATGCTGCTCTATGTTGCGGTGGGGGTGGTCGCGGTGGGGAATGTGGGCGCCGAGACCTTTGCCGTGATGACGGTGGACTCGTCGGCTCCGCTGGAGTTGATTGCGGCGGGCTACGGCATTCCCGGCGGCGCGACCATCCTAGCGCTGGGCGCGATCACCGCCATGCTCAGTGTGCTGCTCAACTTGGTCTTGGGCTTGTCACGCGTGGTGTTGGCGATGGGGCGCCGCCGCGATATGCCGCCGGTGGTGGCGCGCATCACCAAAGCCGGACAGACGCCGGAGGTAGCGGTGGTGACGGTGGGCGTGCTGATCGCGATTTTGGTGCTCATCGGCGATATCCGCACCACGTGGTCGTTCAGCGCGTTTACGGTCTTGGTCTATTACGCCATCACCAATTTGGCCGCGCTGCAATTGCCCGACGACAAGCGGCGCTTTCCGCGCGCGGTGTCCATGCTAGGCCTGGCGGCGTGTCTTTTCCTGGCTTTTTGGGTGGAGCCGAGCGTGTGGATCGTCGGCCTAGTCTTGATTCTGGCTGGACTAGGTTGGCGTTGGGGCGTGCGCCGGCTATAGAACTCTCCTATGCGCTGTTGCAGCCGGGGACTGCAACAGCGCATCCCACAGACATAAGGAGATGGCGATGAAGATCACGGCAATCGAGCCGGTGGTGGTGCATGTCAACCACCGGGGCGACTGGCTCTTTGTGCGCGTCCACACGGACGTGGGGCTGGTGGGCCTGGGTGAGGCGAGCCATAGCGGCAACGACGGCTTGGCGGTGGCGGCGCTGGCCCATTTCGGTCAACTTTTGCAAGGACATGACCCGCGGCGGATCGAGGCTGCGCTGCGCTTGATGGAGCGCGTGGACGCGGGCCGTGTGGGCAACACCGCGCTCAGCGGGGTCGAACAGGCGCTGTGGGACATTGTAGGCCAAGAGTTGGGCGTGCCGGTGCACCGGCTTTTTGGCGGCGCGCTGGTAGACCGACTGCGGCTTTACGCCAACATCAATCGCCATGTGCAGGACCGTTCGCCCGCGGGCTTTGCCGCGGCGGCGCGCCAAGCGGTGGACGAGGGCTTTACTGCGATCAAGCTGGCGCCCTTCGACGAACTGCGCGGGCCGGACCATGTGCGAACGGGACCGCACGCGGCCTGGCGCGCCGGGGTGGCGCGCGTGGCCGCGGTGCGCGCGGCCATCGGTGAAAGCATCGAACTGGCGGTGGACTGTCACGGGCGCATGGATGCGTCCGAGGCACGCACGGTCGCCGCGGCCCTGGCAGAGTATAATCTCTACTGGTACGAGGAGCCGGTCCCCGACAGCTATGTGGATGACCTGGCTGCGCTCACCGGGACAGTGGGCATGGCGACTGCGTCGGCGGAAAGTGTCTTCGGCCTGGTGGGCTTCCGGCCCTTCTTGACGCGTCGCGTGGTGGATGTGCTGATGCCCGACGTAAAGCACGACGGCGGGTTGGCTGCGACCAAAGCCATTGCCGCAGCCGCGCAGATGCACCAGGTGTTGATTGCGCCACACAACCCGGCAGGCCCGGTGGCGACCGCGGCGACGGCCCAGGTGATCAGCACTGTGCCCAACTTTTCCATCTTGGAGTACGCGTGGGGAGAAGTCCCGTGGCGTGCCCACCTGCTGGAGCCGGCGGAGCGCATCGAAGGCGGCTATTTGGTGCTCTCGCAAGAGCCGGGGATCGGTCACCGGCTGAATCCGGCAATGGTGGCGGCGCACGGTCGCGCGACCGCGTCGAGCGTGGATTCCTCGAAGGTGCGCCCGGTGTAGGGGCGGATTGGCCCGTTGGCGCACCTCAGTCATGCTGAACGGAGGGCATGCTGAACGGAGTGAAGCATCCCCTTTGTCGGCATGGTGGCGCGTCGGGAGGGGACCCTTCGCCTGCGGCTCAGGGTGACGGGGGCGACTACGCTGCGGCGCATTGCACCCGTCTACATGACAGGCGTTGTGTACTTGTGGTATGCTAACGTCCACCTATGTCAATTCGTGGCTTGCCGCTACTCCTGGGCGTTCTCTCGCTGATCGGGTTGGGTTTCGGGGTCGGGTATATCAGCTACCCGCTCCTGCACAACGCGCCGGAAACCCACGCAGTGACGTTGCAGGAGTCGCCATCTCCCGAACAGCAAAAGATGACCATCTTCTGGGAGGCATGGCGCTTGCTGGAGCAGGATTTCATGGGCAAGCGACCGGACGTGACCCAGCGGACCTACGGCGCAATCCGGGGGATGGTCGCCACCTACAACGACCCGTACACCTATTTTGTCGAGCCTTCGCGGCGCGAGGTGGAGCGGGACGATCTACGCGGGCGCTTCGGCGGCATCGGGGCTGCTGTTGAGCAGAGCGAAGCCGGCTATATTTTGCGCCCGTTGCCGGAGCAGCCGGCGGAAAAGGCTGGTGTGCGCGAGGGGGATTTGCTCTTGGTGGTGGACGATCAAGAGATCACCGCGGCGACGCCGGTGGAGGAGGTGTTGGCGTTGATCCGCGGCCCGGTAGGAACCGAGGTCACGCTGGTGTTGCGCCGCCAAGCCGCCGAGGGCGGTACTCCCCAGGAATTGACGGTGCGCATCACGCGCGTCGAGATCGAAACGCCCAGCGTGGAATGGCGGATGTTGGAAGAAGCCGCGGACGGGCGCACCGGTTATTTGCGCCAGACGCTCTTCACCGAGCGCAGCGCGGCTGAGATGGCGCGCGGTCTTGCCGAGTTGCAGGCCCAGGGCGCGCAACGTTTTGTGTTGGACTTGCGCGGCAATCCCGGCGGCTTGGTGCGCGCCGCGTTGGATGTGGCGAGTTTGTGGCTGGACGGCGATGTCGTCTATATCGAGCAGAAGGCCAACGGTGAGACGACGGTCTTTCGCGCCGAGGCAGGCAGCCAGGTTTTGGACGCGCCGCTGGTGGTCTTGGTGGACGGCGGCACTGCCAGCGCAAGCGAACTGCTGGCAGGCGCGTTGCAGGACAACGGGCGCGCCCGCTTGGTGGGGGAACAGACTTTCGGCAAGGGAAGCGTGCAGTTGGTGCATGAATTGCCGGACCAGAGTAGCCTGCACATCACCAACGCGCATTGGTATACGCCCAAGCGCCGTCCTATCACTGCGGTGGGGTTGACACCCGATGTGGTGATCGGGCCGGGTGAGGATGCGTTGGTCCAGGCGCTGGCGGTGTTGAACGAGCCGGTAGGACCGGCGAGGCGTCCGGCGACGGCAGGCAATTAGGACCGGGGCAGCGCGGTCTTGGCGAGGGTGTGGGGAGAGATAGGGATAGTCGGTGATGGCACAAGCAGGAAACGACCAAAGCGTAGAACAGCACAATCCTCACCGCGCGTCGCGGGAAACCGTTGCCGGCAACGGGGCTGCGCCCGCGCCGGAGATTCTTGCCAACGAGGTAAGCGTGACCGATTCGGCGGTGGTGGATGGGCTGTATCGCCACCCGCGGGTGGTGATCGGCGTGGCGCTGTTGGTGGCGGCGCTGATCTTCGGACTGGGCACGGCTTTCGGCTATGGCATGGGACGCAGTACGGTGCAGGCGGCGCCCGCTCCTGCTGCCGGTGAACCGACGGCGACCGGCGCGCAGGCGGCGCTGGCGCCGCACTTCGGCATTTTCTGGGAGGCGTTGGACTTTCTCTACCGGGACTATTACGGCGCGCTCCCGGAGCCACAAGCCGCGACCTACGCCGCGATCCGCGGTGTACTGTCATTGGTGGATGATCCCAACACCAGTTTCTTGACGCCCGATGAGGCTGCCTTTTTCCGCTCCAACCTGGACGGTGAGTTCGAGGGGATCGGCGCGCGCGTGGCTTGGGACGAAGCGGCGGATACGTTGGTGATTACAGAGCCGTTCGAGAATCAGCCGGCGTGGAACGCGGGCATCCGCCGCGGCGACCTGATCTTGGCGGTGGATGGCGAGAGTTTGATCGGGACGAATGTGACCGAAGCCGTGCGGCGCATCCGCGGGCCGAAGGGCACGGTGGTCGTGCTGACGGTGCGCCGCGCCGATGTCCCGGAGCCATTCGACATTGCGGTGACGCGCGACCGTATCGCGATTCCCACCATCGTCACTGAACGCTTGGGCGAAAACGGTGAGATTGCCTATGTGCGCCTGACTGCGTTTAACGAGAACGCGGGCAATTTGGTGCGCGACGCCGTGCGCAATGCGTTGCGCCATGATCCGGTGGGGATTGTCTTCGATTTGCGCGGCAATAGCGGCGGGTTGCTGCGCGAGGCAGTCAAGGTCGCGAACGTCTTCATGCAGGACGAGGTGGTCCTCTATGAGAAGTTCAGCGACGGGCGCACCGAGACCTACCGCGCAAGCGGGCGCGCGGTGGCGCCGGACTTGCCCATGGTGGTTTTGGTCAACAGCGGGAGCGCCAGCGCCAGCGAGATTGTGGCAGGCGCGTTGCAAGATAACGGTCGCGCGCCGTTGGTGGGCACGACGACCTTCGGCAAGGGGAGCGTACAGCTGCCGCATACGCTGAGCGATGGCTCCATCATGCGCGTGACGGTGGCGCGTTGGTATACGCCCGGTGACCGCACCATCGAGGGGGAGGGGTTGACGCCCGACATCGTGGTAGAGATCAGCGAGGATCAACTACAGGCGGGCGAGGACCCACAACTGGAAGCAGCCCTGGAGACTCTGCGCGCGGCCTTGACGGGTGAGCGCCGCGCCGATACTGCATCGCAGCAGGATTGAAAGCCACGCATGGCAAAAAGCAAAGAGAAGCCGGCGATGCCGGTCGGTCCGCGCACGGTGGCAACCAACCGCAAGGCGCGGCACGAATACTACATCGAAGAAACCTATGAGGCCGGACTGGTGCTGACCGGGACCGAGATCAAGGCTATCCGCATGGGCCGCGTCAATCTGCAAGACGGTTTCGTGTTGATTCGCAACGGTGAGGCAATGCTCATGAATGTGCACATTGGTCATTATGAGCAGGGCAACCGCTTTAATCACGACGAGACGCGCCCGCGCAAGTTGCTCTTGCACAAGCGGGAGATCGCCGAGCTGTATGCGTCGGCGACCCAGCGCAACTGGACGATTGTGCCGCTGCGCCTCTACATCAACGACCGTGGTCGCGCCAAGTTGGAGATTGGGCTGGCGCGCGGCAAGCAATTGCACGACAAGCGCGACACGATTGCCAAGCGCGAGAGCGAGCGCGAACTGCGTCGCGCCATCAAACACGCCTACTGACCCAGCCACCCCATGAGCCGAACTGCATGAGCGCGGTGACGACCCTGGCGTTGCCCCACGGTACGTTGAGCCTGCCCGCCTTTTTGCCCGACGCCACGGTGGGCGTGGTGCGCGCGGTAGACAGCGCGGACCTGCTGCGCGAGGGCGTTCCCGCGTTGGTGATGAACACCTTTCACTTGATGCAGCATCCCGGCTCCTCCACAGTGCAGGCGCTGGGCGGGTTGCACGCGATGAGCGCTTGGCCGCGTCCGATTGTCACCGACTCGGGCGGCTTCCAGGCCTATTCGCTGATCCGCCAGAATGCCAAGTACGGTACGCTGACCGAGAACGGGATTCTCTATCGCCCGGAGGGCAGCAACCGCAAGCTGCAATTGACGCCCGAAAAGGCCGTGCAACTCCAGGTAGCCTATGGCGCGGATGTGGTCATGTGCTTGGATGATTGTACCCATGTGGATGACCCGCCTGCGGAGCAGGAGGCGTCGGTGCGACGCACGGTGGCGTGGGCCAAGCGGTGTCGTGCCGAGTTCGACCGGCTGATGGCGCAACGTCGCGGCAACGGGCCGCGCCCGCGGTTGTTCGGCGTGGTGCAAGGCGGCGGTTCGCCGGAGTTGCGCCAGGCGTGCGCCGAGGCGCTGTTGCCCCTGGGCTTCGACGGTTTCGGCTATGGCGGTTGGCCGTTGGACGGGCAGGGCAACCTGGTGGTGGAGATGTTACGCTTTACGCGGGGTTTGATCCCGGCGCATTTGCCCATGCACGCGCTGGGGGTGGGCCATCCGGTCAATATCGCCCAGTGCGCGGCGTTGGGCTACGGCATTTTCGACTCGGCGCTGCCCACACGTGATGCGCGCAACGGGCGGCTCTATACGCTGAGCGGGCCGGAAGCGCGCCCGTCGGCACATCATAGCAACTGGCTGCGCTTTGTCTACATCGGCGACGACAAGCACATCAAGGATAGCCGGCCCGTGGGGGAGACATGCGCCTGTCACACCTGCCGCCACTATAGCCGCGGCTATTTGCATCACCTCTATAAACAAAGCGACGCGACCTTTATGCGGCTGGCGACTATCCACAACGTGCGCTTTATGGTGGACCTGATGGCAGCGCTGCGGGCAGATCATGTCGCGGGGTGACGACACAGCGACCGGGATGGTCGCCCAGGTCGTCGCGGCGGTTCGTCGCGGCGCGGCCTATCGCGACTTGGACGCTGGGCTGGTGCACCGGGTGGCGGCGGCGGAGTTGGGCAAGGGGCGGGGCTTCAAGGCAGCAGTCAAAGCCACGCGCAACAAACTGCACCAGGTTGCCGGGGCCTATTGGGGGGCGCGCGTCGAGTTCGATGCCTGGCTGGCGGCGCTGGTTGCGGCGCCGGAGGAGGAGCGGCGCGCGGTCTTACGCACTCTGTTGGCACAGCACGCTTCGACGCGCGAGCGGCTCCCGTTTGTGGAGAGTTTCTATGCTACCGTCCTGGGCGACCTACCGCCCATCCGCACGCTTGTGGACTTGGCTTGCGGGCTGAATCCGCTGGCTTGGCCCTGGATGCCATTGGCGCCCGGCGCGGTCTACCATGCGCTGGATGTCTATGGGCAGCAGGCGGTGTTTCTCAACCGCGTGCTGGCGTTGGGTGGGTTGGTGGGCCGCGCAGGCACGTGGGACTTATTGGCGGGCGCGCCGCCGGTCTGCGCGGAGGTCGCGCTGCTGCTCAAAGCCATTCCCTGTTTGGAGCAACTGGACAAAGGGATTGCGGGCCGGCTGGTGGATGAGATTGCAGCCCCGGTGGTGGTGGTCTCTTATCCGCTGCGTAGCTTGGGCGGTCGCGCCAAGGGTATGGCGGAGAGCTATGCGCGACACTTCGACGCGTTGGCTGCGGGTCGCGCTTGGCGTGTCACCCGCTTCGATTTTCCCACCGAGTTGGTCTATCGGATTGAGCGATAGCGCCGGCTGCATGGGCGGACGTGACACACCTGAGGGTGCATCCCGTGGAAGCGCGTAGCACAAGCTACAGTTGCCGAGGATGAAACTATCACGGCGGCAGGCGGTGTGGTAGGATTGGCGAGTGGATGCTGCGCGAGCGCCGGACCGTCTAGGACTGAAGTTCTGGGCTGGGTAGCAACGCCCCCTGAAGGGGACTTGGGGAGACGGTCAGCCCGCTTGAGCGGACGTTGTTGGTCGCCGGATGGTTCACCGTCCGGCGGTTGCCGATGACCGATTCGGCGGCATCGTGAAAAGAGTCGGCATACGAATATCAGGTTTCGCCCACCATCCAGACCGGCAGACGGCCCTGCGGTTGGGAGCGGTGGGCGCTTTGTGTGTGGGCGGCTCGTGGGTGCAACGGGTATGGTGCTGTGCTTGCCGAGCTTTTTGGGTGGTGCAGTGCTTCTTTTTTTCCAGTTGGCTTGGAGTGGCGGTTGGGGGAAGTATGACGGTCAACCGGTGGGTGTGGACAACGATGCAGCGGGTGGTGCAACCGGAGCGCCCCATTCCCGCGGAATTGCGCAGCTATTTTCACCATTTGATCTGGGACATTGCCTGGATGGGGATTGTGGCGGGCAGCGCCATGTCGTTTATCGGCGTGTATGTGGCGCGCTTGGGCGCGACACCTTTTGAGATGGGGCTGCTCAACGCGGGGCCTGCGTTGGTCGGCCTGCTCTTTACCCTGCCGGTGGGGGTGTGGTTGCGGTCGCAGCCCATGGGGCAGGCGGTCTTTTGGTCGGCGGCTTGGTCGCGGGTGGCTTATCTGCTGTGGGTGCTCTTCCCCTATCTCCTGCCCGCGCCACAGCAGATCATCGCCTATGTTGCTCTGGTCTTGTTGATGACCGTGCCGGGAACGGTGCTGGCGGTGGGCTTCAATGCGCTCTACGCGGCGGCGGTTCCGCCCGAATGGCGCGCCCATGTGGCGGGGCGGCGCAACGCGGTCTTCTCGTTGGTTTTTGTGGTGACCTCGCTGCTCAGCGGTTCCCTGTTACATCTGTTGCCCACGACACCGGGGTATCCGCTGGTCTTTGCGCTGGGGTTGGTCGGCGCGGCAATGAGCACCTATCATCTCTGGCATCTGCGCCACATCACGACGACAAGCATCACCG
>CAKZVN010000219.1 GCA_937922105.1 uncultured Litorilinea sp. | reverse complement strand
CGGCGCAAGGCGGAAGCAGCGGCGCTTGCTTGTTCGCGCGCCATGCCGGCTGCGCGCCCGGCCGCGGAAACTTGCGGGTCGCCGGTCGGGTGGGTGTTGCGCTCAACGTTTTCAGTGTCGGACATGATGGTTCTCTCCTTTTGCCGCTTATGTTCGTTGCGTGGCGGCCTAGTGTCGGTGACCGGACACGCCGTTATGCTTAGCCCTGGACTGACTGATCGGTGCCGCGTATCCCGCGGCCCTGTCTACCACTATCTATCAGTACGCAGCGCGGCGTAAAAGGTTGCAGACCGGTGTGGGATCGGGCGTGGCGTGCCGGGTTGCGATGCAGCCGCGGTTAAGACCGCCTTGCTTTGACCCTGGCTATCCGGCGATGCTACAATCTTGATCTATGCGCGTGCTTGCCGTCTCCGACAAAGTGGAACCGATTCTCTATAGCGCCGGGATCAACGAGCGGATCGGGCCGGTGGACCTGATCATCAGCTGCGGCGATCTGCCGCTCTATTACATCGAGTATCTGGTGAGCATGGTCAACCGGCCTTGTTACTATGTTTTCGGGAATCACGGGCGCGAGGTGGAGTTTCATGGCGGCAACTGGGAGGCGCGCAGCACGCCCCAGGGCGCGGTCAATCTACATGCCACCAGCCGCTGCGAGGGCGGGCTACTCTTAGCCGGGCTGGAAGGCTCCATCCGCTACAACCGCTCGTCGCGCTACCAATATACCGAACAAGAGATGTGGCAGAATATCGGGCGCATGGTGCCGCGGCTGTTTTATAACCGGGCGCGCTATGGGCGCTTTCTCGACGTGTTGGTGGCTCACTCACCGCCGTGGGGAATTCATGACCTGCCGGACCCCGCGCACCAAGGCTTTCGCAGCTTTTTAACCTTTATGCGCTGGTTCCGGCCGCGCTATTTGCTCCACGGTCATATCCACCTCTATCGGCTCAATGTGACCACGCGTACAGCGTATCATGCCACCGAAGTGATCAATGTCTATCCATACCGGCTGTTGGATTTGGAGCCGTGGGGAGGAGCGCCGCGATGAACGAAGCTGCCAGGAACGAGGTAACGGAACAGGGCACACAGGCCGCTTGGCGTGCAGCCTGCCGCGCCGCGGCCCGCGCGCAAAGCGAGGAAGAGGCGCGGCGCGCCTGGTCGCTGGCGCCGGAGGATCCGATCCCTTTCGACCATCGCTGGGAGCATGTGACGCAGGTGGTGGCGCTGGCGCTGCGCGTGGGGCGCGCCGTGGGCGCGGACTTGGAGACCGTGGAGGCCGCGGCCTGGCTGCATGATGTGCGCAAAGAAGAGCCGAGTCACGGCATCGCCGGTGCCGCAGCGGCGGCGACCATTTTGGCTGCCACCGACTTCCCGCCGCAGAAGATTCCGGCAGTCTGCGACGCCATCCGACAGCATGTGGGGTTATTTCGCGCCGAGGGCGCGCCGCCGTTAACCCCTGTGGAGGCGGCAGTCCTCTGGGACGCGGACAAGCTCTCCAAGTTGGGCGTGCAAGCTGTGATCGCTTCGGTGTGCAGCGTGTACGCGGCGGGGCGCAGCATGGACGAGCGCTGGCGCTTTGTGGCTGAGTTTTTGGACGCGGTGCTGAGTCGCACGGTGGCGAGTATGAACACGCGTCCGGCCCGGCGCATGGCTGAGCGCCGCTATCGCAATATGCTGGCGTTGGTGAGTCTATGGGCGCGCGAGGCGCGCGAAACCGGGAGCGCGCTCCATCTGGAGTCACTGTTCGACGGGGGCGATATCGAGAGCGCGGATGGGGAAACCGATCTTGAAATATCATCTGATTACGCTGGGTTGTCCAAAGAATAAGGTAGACAGCGACGGCATGGAAATGCTGTTGCGCGGCGCGGACTATCGCGCCACGGCGTCGCCCAAAGAGGCCGACGTGTTGATCGTCAACACTTGCGGCTTCTTGGAGGCAGCCAAAGAGGAGTCCATCGGCGTGCTCAACGAGTTGGCCCGGCGCAAGCGGCGCAACCAACTGTTGATCGCAGCCGGTTGCTTGGCCCAACGCAACGGCGACGAGGTGTTGCAGCGCGCGCCGAAGGTAGATGGCTTGCTGGGCACGCGACGCTGGATGGATGTGTTGCACCTGATCGAGCGTTTGCGCGGCGGGCGTCATGCGCGCCGTCAGGCCAAGTACGACCTGCTGGGCGACGACCGTATCCCCGCGATGTTGCTGGGCAAGCCTGCGTTGCTGGACGACCCCGGTGAGGAGTTTTTGGCTGCGGTGCCGCGCCCGCCGGTGGTGGGCGGCAGCGCGTACTTGAAAATTTCGGACGGCTGTAACGCGCCCTGCGCGTTCTGTACCATCCCCAGCTTCAAGGGCAAACTGCGCAGCCGTCCACTGGATGCGGTGGTGGACGAGGCCGCGGCGCTGGTGGCGGCGGGGGCCAAAGAGCTCGTGATCGTGGCGCAGGATAGCACCGACTATGGCCGCGACCGCGGCGAGCCGGACAGCTTGGCGCGCTTGCTGAGCGCGATCTGCCGGCGCACGGGGGATGACTTGCGCTGGGTGCGCCTGATGTACGCCTATCCGGGCCATGTCAGCGATGCGCTCATCGAGGTGATGGCGCGCGAGGAGAAGATTGTCCCCTATTTGGACATGCCGCTCCAGCACGGCGACCCGCGTACCTTGCGCCGTATGCGCCGCCCGTCCCGCCTGGAGATGGTCTACGACCACTTGCACAAGTTGCGCGCCGCCATGCCCGACATCGCGCTGCGCACCACCTTCATCGTGGGCTATCCCGGCGAGACCGAGGAGGAGTTCCAGGGGCTGTTGGACTTTGTGCAGGCGTGCGAGTTCGACAAGGTGGGCGCGTTCACCTTTAGCCCTGAGCCGGGCACACCCGCCGCCGAGTTGCCCGACCAGGTAGACGACGCGCTGAAGCAGGAGCGCTATGCTCGCCTCATGGAGTTGCAGCAGCCCATCAGCCTGCGCAAGAACCAGGCGCTGGTGGGCAAGATGCTGGAGATTTTGGTGGAAGGCGAAGGCGAGATGGCGGAGAGCGGTGAGCCGTTGCTCTTGGGGCGCAGCTATCGTGACGCACCGGAGGTGGACGGGCTGGTGCTGGTTCCCGGTGTGCGCGGCGTCCCCGCGGGGTCTATGTTCCAGGTCTTCATCAACGGTGCCATGCCTTATGACCTGGTGGGCGAGCCGCTGGTCACCGAGACCATCCGCAGCGGCAAGAACCCTGCGCCGGTCGCGATTGGGCTGGAGTAGGCGTCTGACCTCATTGTTGTTCGCGTGCGCGCTGGATGGCGGCGGCGCGGTCGGCGACTTGGAGTTTGGCGCAGATGTTGGACACATGATTGCGCACCGTTTTGAGGTGGATGCCCAGCCGTTCGGCAATAGCCTCGTTGGAGAGCTCCAGCGCCATCAGGCGCAAGATATCCCCTTCACGGTCGCTTAGCTCGGGAAAGGTCGCGGCCTGTACCCCGCTTTGCAGGCGGGCGAAGTGGTGGATCACCTGTTGCGCCACCGCTG
Source organism: uncultured Litorilinea sp. (assembly GCA_937922105.1). Lineage (GTDB taxonomy): Bacteria > Chloroflexota > Anaerolineae > Caldilineales > Caldilineaceae > QEUY01. Next base: position 9,524 of record CAKZVN010000219.1, on the reverse strand, counting down.
CGCCAAAGACCACCTCACCCTCATAGACATTGTGGATGGCGCGCACCACGTCTGCTTTGCGTGCGCCTTTGAGGATGTAGCCGGATGCCCCGGCTTGCAGCGCATGAAAGACCGTCGCCGGGTCGTTGGACATGGTGAGGATGAGGATGCGCATGTGCGGGCTGCTTGCCACGATGCGCCGTGTGGCGTCCAACCCGTTCAAGTGGGGCATTTGCAGGTCCATCAACACCACGTCCGGTTGGAGCTGGGGCACGGCGGCTACCGCTTGCAGCCCGTCCACCGCTTCGCCCACCACGCGCAGCGAGTCGTCGGTCGCCAGCATCATGCTCAAGCCCTGGCGGAACGGAGCGTGATCGTCACAGATCAGGATACGGATCGGTTCGGTCATGGATGTCTCCCGGCTCAAGCGGGAATTCGGCGCTGATGCACGTACCGGACGACGGACTGCTCTGGATGGCAAGTATACCACCTAACTCCTCTGCGCGGGCGCGCATGCTCTGTAGTCCCAGACCGGCGCCCGGTTGTGCGGGCAAGCCTGCGCCGTCGTCGCAGAGGAGCAAGTGCAGCCGGCGTTCGTCGCACACAAGGGTCAAGGTTGCGTGGCGGGCGTGGGCATGGCGCACCACGTTGGTCATGGCTTCTTGCACGATGCGATAGACCGCCACCTCCAGCGCCGCGCTCAATCGCGGGCGGGACGCAGGCATCTCCACGCGCACGGTCAGCGTCGGCGACGCAAAACTCCCCATCAACACCTCCAGCGCGCCGAACAGACCCACGTCATCCAGCGCAGGCGGGCGCAAGCCGTGGACGATGCGGCGTACCTCCGCCACGGTGGATTGCGCTTGCTCCGCAAGTTGCGCGAGCAGCCGCTCGGCCGTATCGGGGTCGTGGCGCAGAAATTCGCGGGCCGTATCCGCTTGCATGGTCAAGGTTGCCAACGCCGGGCCAAGCCCGTCATGCAGGTCGCGCCGCAATTGGCGGCTTCCCTCCTCGTGTGCGGTGACGATGCGTCGCCGCGACTCTTGCAGTTCTGCTGATAGATGCGCGGCATAAAGGGTGAGGCTGACCTGTCGCGCCAGATCGCCCAGGAGTTGCGCGTCGACGTGTAACGGCATACCGCCGACGACACGCGGCGTGACGGTGAGCGTGCCCAGCACATTGTGGTTATAGCGCAGCGGTACGCGGATGGGCGGGGTAGCGGTCGGCGCGCCGTGGGCGAACGATTGCCCATCGCGTGCGGTGGTCAAACTCACATGGGCAACGTCGAGCGTTTCGGCTAACAAGCGCACCACCGTCTGGAGCAGGCTGTTTGCGGTCTCGATGGCGTCCATCTGCTGGGACAGGCGGCTGATCATGGCGTAGGCATTGTCGCCGTTGTCCTCCATGAGGTGGGCGATGCGCGTTGCCAGCCAGCGGCGCACGGGCCAGGCGCTGAGCAGCGCGCTGCCGATGAAGAGGACTTCTATCCAACCAAGCCAGACCGCACCGGTTTCGTCACGCAGCGCAACGCCGGCCAGCCTGCCCCAAAGACCGACCAACAGGGTATAGACGGTTGCTGCCCAGAACAGCAGTAGCAGGCCGGTGAGGGCGATGACCGCGACGCGGCGCAGAAGTCCGCGCCGCCGACCGGTAAACCAGCGGCCTAGATGGTTTGTGATGGCCGAACCGGACTGCGCGCGCGTCATCAGGTGGGTTCCCCCAAAGCCGGTGAGGGGCGCGCCGCCGCGCCCCTCACACGGAACAGATGCCCAGAGCCTACGCGGTTTGCGGGCGCGGCGTGCGCCGCAACAGGACCACGATGACGAAGATGCCGATCAGAACGCCGGCGGTCGAAATTGCTTGACCGACGGGGTTGGGAGCGAACAACACGCCGGGCAGCGCCAGCAGCCCATCCAGCGCGCGCAGGACAATGGTGAGCCAGATGCCCCACTTCTGACCACGCCACGCGCCGAAGGCGGATACCAGCCCTGCCACACCGACGAACGCGGCGGCCACCAGCACAACTTGCGGCGCGCCCTGCATCATGCCTGCAGCGGACGGCCCCTGCATCAACGCGGGCAGGGAACCGAGTATACCAAACAGCGATGCGATAACGTGTACAACGATGGCGCTCCGAACGAGTAGAGAGTGATTCATCTGAATTCTCCCGATGACGATCGGGTGTTGAAGGCGCACTTAGGCGACAGCCTGCGCCTTGGGACGTTGGAGCAGCACAACGATGGTCAAGATCCCCAGGACGACGCCGGCAATGGCGGACAGCCGCGCCGCCTCGGACGGCGCGAAGAGGAGTCCCGGCAAGGCCGCGAGGCCGTCCAGGGCGCGCACGACAATGGTGAGCCAGATACCCCATTTCTGGAAGCGCCATGCACCGTAAGCGGAGACCACCCCGGCAGTCGCCAGCAGGCCGCCCAGCACGATGACCACTTGCGGGATACCGCTAAAGACGCCGCCGGCGTCGGGACCGCCTACCAAGATAGGGAAAACTAAGATGACGGCCAAGAGGCAATACAGAGCGTGCAGCGCGACGGCGATGCGGTAGAGCAGTAGGCGATTCATGGCGACACTCCTTGTCGGCAAAGATGGGCAAAGACCGGACCTAATTTGTGACGCTGAACGCGCGGCGCATGCCGTGCTCCAGGTGGGTCCTGGGCGGGCCGCCTGGGCCGAACGACGCGAGGTCGGGCAGCGGGCAGACCAACTCATACTCGCCTGCCGCCAGCTCCATCTCGACCCACACCCGTTCGCCGGGGGACATGGGCGGCTTGCCTCCGAAGACCTTGACTGCGGCGTCGGGGTGGCCTTCTCGCTCAAACGCAGCCAGCAGATCTTCCATGCCCACATCGGGCGCGGCGCCGATGATCGCGGCCAGATGCCACTGCGTACCCGAATTAGTGAACTCCCACCACTGCTTGCCCGCGGGCAGGCTGTCCGCCATGACATAGGCAAAGTCTGCCATGTCCACCCTCATCGCGGTCTCCGGAGCGACGGTGCCGACGATCTCGTTCGCCGCGAAGAAAGTCCAGCCAAGCTCCGGCTGCGACTCGTCGGCGAGGGCGAAGTCGCCCGTGCCCAAGTCGGCGTAGAAGCGGACGCGCCCGCCCGGCTCCAGCCCTTCGTTGACATAGTGAATCCAGCTCGCCAACTCGAACAGGCCAAAGAACGCGTCGGGGTTCTGCGCCAACGCTTCGGCGAACGCGTTCAACTCGGCCCGGCTGTGACCCGCGCGGATGCGCCACAGGTCGAGCAGGTGTGTTTGTGTGCCGTTGTTTTTCACGGTGATGGCGACAATGCCGCCGGGAACAACTTCGGGCACGCGGATCGCGCCGTCCGCGATCTCAATCGTGATTTCGGGAATCTCCGCCGCCGGGGCGGGCGTCGGGGCCTGGATGGGGGCACAGGCTGCGACGAGCAACATGCCGAGCAGCGTAACCAGCGCCGCCCAGCGTAGGCCCTGCTTGCCCAGGGTCTGCCTTACGTGAACCATGCTTTCTCCTCCTGAACTCTGTGCGGTAGGGACCGGACCGCGGAATTCCGTCCGGCTGAGGAGACAGCATACGCCGCCGGTGTCCCAAGCGATCGGGAATCTTGTCCCGGCGCGTGGGAAGTTGGTCCCGGCGCGTGGTCCATCGACGTGGATCGAACAGGGCGACCCCGCAGCGTCGGCTGAGGTCGCCCTGTTGGGTGCGGTCGCATTTTGCGCAGAGACCACCGGCGGACCGCGCAGGCGCTCGCTCACCCTGACGGTTGCATCACACCGCGACCAAGTCGTACTCGTCCAGGCGGATGACGGCGCGGTCAAGGGTGGGGAGTACGCGTGCAACGAATTCGGCTTCGTCCGCGGGCAGCGTATCGGCCTGGCGCGAGAGCGTGGAGAGCCAGCGCGCCTCTTTGGGTGAAAGCTCGAAATGACCGGCGGCGTGACCCTCGCGCAGGCAGGCTAAACCCACAAGCGCGGCCCGCCGCGTGCGCAGATAGGGCGTCGCTTCGGCGATGATTTCGCCGGCAAGCCGCACCACCACGTCGGGGCGCAACACATAGGCCTGGGGGTCATAGTGCGTGTCGGAGGCGATGAACCAGTCGCGCAAGGTGCGCGCGCCTGCGGGGCCGGCTGCGCTCGCGGTGTTCATGAGCCGCGTGGCATAGACCAGTTGCTCCAGCGAGACGGTAGGCGCCATCCCGCCCAAGAGCTTGACATTCTGCACCGATTCGTTGCTCCAGAGGTCAGCCGTGGCTTTGGCAATGTTGCCCACGGGTGAACTGTGCGCGCAGGCGGCTTCGGCGCCTTCCAGCGAGATGGGGACGCCAGTGATGGCTTTGAGATAGGGGCCTTCATACGCGCAATCTTTGCTTGGCCCGCGCGCGCCGCGCTCATAGGCGACCAGGCTGCGCGGCACGGTCAGGAGGCGCACCAGCGCGGCCCACACGCGCGGGATATGGCGCTGTTCCGCCAAGACCATCGCCGTATTGCCGAAGCCGCACGCGGTGTCGCCTGCGGGGATGTTGCCGGCGCGGCGCGCCACGTCCACGATCATGTCCCACAAATGCGCCATATCGCGGGCCGCCAGCACGCCCAGGGCAAAGACCACGGCGTCCAGATCGGCATAGAGCAGCGCGTTGTCGTGAATCTCCTTGCCGCCGGTGGACTCGATGGAGAGCAGGTCGGCGCCCGCGCGGCTGCACAGCTCGAAGCTGCGCACCATGTTGTCCCAGTAGTCGCCGCGACGCATGAACGGTGGGCGCGCAAATTCGCGGATGTCGTTGGGGGTGACGCGCAGCGCGCTGCGTAGACCGTGGGTGGCGGCGGTGTGGTCCAGCGTCTCGCGCAGGATGGCGGTGACCTCCGCGCCCCAGTCCGGGTGGAGGGTCATTTCCGGGAGTAGCTCGAATTCCACGACGAGACCGGGCGCGTAAAGCTCCACTGCCCGCGCGCAGGCGCGCTCGATCATCTCGCGATATTGGCGGCGCACCTCCGGCATGGTGTCGGCGTTGATGTGCAGCGGGGGCAAGGTGAAATTGAGTTCAGGGTAGACGATGCCATCGCCGATCACCAGTCCATTCGGCAGGTGGAGCGGGTGCGGCGCGCGTCCGAAGACCAGCTGGTCGGGGTCGGTGATGGTCAACCGAGTGAAGGCAGGCATGGGGTACCTCCTTGCTTTGGGGGGAATCATTCAGTCACAGGAGCGGCATCTTCCCGGCAGCGCACAGCTGCCGGGAAGATGGTATGAAGAACGTGCGTACCGTAAGACATTCACTCGAAGATCACGCGATGACCGCGCAGGCCAAAGGTCTGCACCGGCAGGATGCGCGCGACCCAGCGATCGCCTACTTGTGGGCTGGTGGTGTATTCCTGGAGTTTGAGGCCCAGAGGCTTGGATACGATGAGCGCAGCCAAGACCAAAAGCGCTGCCAGCGGGAAGCCGTCCACGACGCGGCGCGCGCCGGCAAAGCCCAGCATCGCTGCGAAGGTCGCCAAAAGGGTACTCACGGCAAAGCCTGTGCCGCAATTGGGGTGGATGGCTAGGCCTGTCTCGCCTGCCTGCAAGCGCAGGAGCGCATCACCCACGGCGCGGCGCAAGGTCGCCTCGTCCACGTCGCCGTAGATGGTGAAGCCCTGGGGGTCGCTGAAGGCGGAGAAGCTGCCGCGCGTCACCCGCGCAGCCAGCATGTAGAGCGTGGCGTGCTCGATGGCATGATGCTGGCGAGTGCGGCGGGCCAGCAGGCGCAACTGGGTCAGGAATTCGGTCACGGTGTCCCCCGGTGGGCAAAGTTCAGCGGCCCAACAACCGCTTGGCCGTGGCGACTGCGTGCGCGGGCGTCAACCCGAACTCGCGATAGATGGTTTGATAGGGCGCGCTGGCGCCGAAATGGTCAATGCCCAGCACGACCCCGCGCGTCGGGTCGTTGCCGACCCAGCGTTCCCAGCCGAAGGGAGAGGCCGCCTCCACCGCGACTTTGGGCACATCCGCCGGCAAGACGTGGGCCATGTAGGCCGCGCCCTGTTGGGCGAACAACTCCCAGGAAGGCAAACTGACCACGCGCACGCCGATCCCCTCCGCGGCCAGTTGTTTCCCGGCTTCTAACGCGATCTCGACTTCGCTGCCCGTGCCGATCAGGATGATCTCCACGCCGTTGGGCGCGGACTCCAGCAGCACATAGCCGCCGCGCAATAGGCCGTCCGCATCGCCCAGGCCCTCGCCGGCGCGGTCATAGACGGGTAGATTCTGGCGCGTCAAGGCCAAGAGCGTGGGGCCGCGACGGTTGCGCAGCGCGGCGCGCCAGGCCTGCGCGGTCTCATTGGCGTCGGCAGGGCGGATGACGGTCAGGTTGGGGATGGCGCGCAGCGCAGCCAGATGCTCGATGGGCTGGTGGGTGGGGCCATCTTCGCCCAGGCCGATGGAGTCGTGGGTCATAACGTAGATCACGGGCAGGCCCATGAGCGCAGCTAGGCGGATGCTGCCGCGCATGTAGTCGGTGAAGACCAGGAAGGTCGCGCCGTGGGGGATCAGCCCGCCATGCAGCGCCATGCCGTTGAGGATGCCACCCATGCCGTGCTCGCGCACGCCGAAGTGGATGTTGTTGCCGGTGAAGTTGTCGGCCTGGATGAAGGGTGAGCCCTCGATGGTGGTCTTGTTGCTGCCTGCCAAGTCCGCGCTACCGCCCACCAAGTTGGGAATGACTTTGGCGAGTTCGTTGATCACCTTGCCGCCGGCGTTGCGCGTGGCGACCGGTTTGCCCGCGGGGAAGACCGGCAGTGCCGCTTCCCAGCCGTCGGGGAGGTCACCTGCTATGCTGCGGCGCAGTTCTGCAGCCAGGTCGGGGTAGGCTTGCTGATAGGCTTCCAGCAGGTCGTTGTAGGCTGCTTCCCAGGCGAGGCCGCGGTCCACGGCTTGGCGATAAAACGCCGCGACCGCGGGCGGGATGTAGAAGCGCGGCTCCGCGGGCCAGCCCAAGTTCTGCTTGGTGGCGGCTAATTCTTCCTCACCCAGCGGCTCGCCGTGGACGCTGGAGGTGCCCGCCTTCTTGGGGCTGCCGTAGCCGATGATGGTGCGGCAGCCGATGATGCTGGGCCGTGGGTCGGCCTGGGCTGCGGCAATGGCCTGGTCTACCGCGGCGATGTCCATGCCGTCAACGCGTTGTACATGCCAGCCGTAGGCCTCGAAGCGTTTGGCCCAGTCCTCGGTATAGGTGATGTCGGTCTTGCCGTCAATGGTGATGCGGTTGTCGTCGTAGAGGTAGATGAGGCGACCCAGGCGCAGATGGCCCGCCAGGCTGGCTGCTTCGCTGGCAATGCCTTCCATGAGGTCGCCGTCGCTGACGATGGCATAGACGTAGTGGTCAAGGATGGGGAAGCCGGGCCGGTTGTAGCGCGCAGCCAGCCACGCCGCAGCCAGTGCCATGCCCACGCCGTTGGCGAAACCCTGACCTAGCGGCCCGGTGGTGGTCTCGACGCCGGGGGTGTGACCGTATTCGGGATGACCGGGCGTTTTGCTGCCCCACTGGCGGAAGTTGCGCAATTCGTCCAGCGCAAGGTCATAGCCGCTGAGATGGAGCCAGGCGTAAAGCAACATGGAGCCGTGCCCTGCGCTGAGGACAAAGCGATCACGGTTGATCCAGCCGGGGTTGGTCGGGTTATGGCGCAGGTGGCGCGTCCACAAAGCAAAGCTGGCCGCGGCCATGCCCATGGGCATACCCGGATGGCCGGACTTGGCCTGCTGCACCGCGTCGGCAGCCAACATGCGGATGGTGTTGACGGCCTGCTCCACGAAGCGCGGGTCGAGGTCGCGGGCGTCCAGCGCAGGGACAGTGGTGTCGTGTAAACTCATGGGGCGTTCCCTCATTTCGGTTGTGGCGGAGATGGACGCGCCGAAAATCGGTGTAGCCTGCGCAGGCGTGTCCATTGCGCGAATCAGAGCCTATGGTAGTTGTTGGCCTCATTGTATATCGTGAAGGAAGGGATGTCTATGCTACGACATGGGCCGAATACGGTTGTCGTCTTGCGGTCGGTTCCGGACTAGGCAACGGCGGATTTGGCGGCGCCCCGGTTGTAGAGTACGATCCGCGATTGGGGCACGCGCCCGCTGCGGCGCTGTGGCCCCGCTGTGACCGGGTTTTGTGTTCGTGAGCGGATGTTACGCCGCCGATCCATGACCCTCCAGGAAGCTCCGAGTTTCCACGAGGATGACAGGGCGGTGCGTAACATTGAAGCGGGTAGGTGATTGTATGTGGTCGTTGGTATCCCTGGTGCGCCGTTTGCCGGAGCTTTGGCAAGACGAGCAAACGCGCGCCAACCTCTTGGGCGGCGCCGGACTGTTAGCCGGATTGGGCGCGGGCGTGGCGAGCTACGCTGTGCTGCGCGAACCGCTGCATGTGCGGCTGGACCGCTTGACCGTGCGCCTGCGCAACGCAGTGGGCAAACTCCCCACGACGGGGCTGCGTCTGCTCCATCTCTCCGACACCCATTTCCAGGGCCTACAATGGCGCGAGCAGCCCAAAATCGAGAGCGTCTGTCGTGCCTGCGCCGGGCTGGAGTATGATCTGCTGGTGCATACGGGCGACTTTTTGCACACCGACGCCGGGCTGCCCAATGTGATGCGTCTGTTGGACGGGCTGCCCAAGCCCCGGCTGGGCGCGTTCGCCGTCTTCGGCAACCATGACTACACGGTCTATAGCCACAGCCGCATGTTGGAGCGGGCCTGGGCCAAGTATTGCGAGACTCGCCGGATTCACCACGCCGATTTGACCCGTGCGTCGCTGGCGACGCAGCTGCGCACGTTGGTGGATTTCGGCGACTATTTTGTCAACGCGCCCTTCGACCTCAAGCGCACGGGGCAAAACGACGTGAACGCGCTGGAGCGCGCGCTCGCCGAGCGCAACGTGGTGACGCTGCACAATCGCTATACGCGGCTGACGGAGCCGCGCGTCGGAGTGGACCTTTACATTGCCGGGGTGGAGGATGTGACCGAGGCCGCGGCCGATGCGCGGCTGGCGCTGGAGGGCGTGCCCCACGATGCGCCGACCGTGTTGCTCTCCCACAACCCCGACATTTTGGTGGACCCGGCAATCGCGCAAGTGGACTTGGTCCTCGCCGGGCATACCCACGGCGGGCAGATCGTCTTGCCCTGGATCGGCGCCGCGCATACCCAGACCAATCACCTGCGGCGCTGCGAGGTCGCCGGCTATTTGCGCCGCGGCAATACCCAAGTTTACATCACGCGTGGCATCGGCGAAGGCATCCCACTGCGCTTCGGCGCGTCGCCGCAGGTGACGTTGCTCACGCTCTTGCCGGAATAGACCGCGCACACGCGCCGGGGTTTGCCCGGCTTTTGTCCGGTTTGTATACTACGGTACTGCGCTGCTGCACGCGTTCCGCTAGCTTTAATTGGAGGATCGGCGCTGCCGCAGCTCGCGGTGTGCGCCACACAACCCACCTGCAAGGACAGCATCAAGGAGGATCGTATGCCGTTTACATTACCCGCTCTGCCCTACCCCAACGATGCCCTGGAGCCGCACATTGATGCGCGCAC
>CAKZVN010000218.1 GCA_937922105.1 uncultured Litorilinea sp. | reverse complement strand
CAAATAAATGAAGGGGCCGAAGAAATCGTTCCAGTCGTTGAGAAATTGCAGAATCGCCACCGTCGTCAGCGCCGGCTTCATCAAAGGCATCAACACGCTCCACAGAATGCGGAACGGGTTGGCGCCGTCAATCAACGCCGCCTCGTCCAGATCGCGCGGGATGCTCATCAAGAACTGGCGCAGCAAAAAGACCATGAACGCGCCGCCTCCCAGCCAAGCCCCGATGGTGAGCGGCACGAAGGTATTGATCAGCCGCAGTTGGAAGAACAGCAGATATTGTGGGATCAACGTCACCACTGCTGGGATCATCATCGTACCCAGCATCAGAATGAACCAGACATTCTTGCCCACAAAGTTAAAGCGGGCAAAAGCATACGCCGTGATGGTGGCGGTGATCACCGTCCCTGGGATCGTGATCGCCACGATGATGAAACTGTTGAGTAGCCAGCGGGCAAAGGGCACCGCGGTAAAGACTTGCACATAGTTGCCCCACTGCGGCTCCGACGGCAACCAGTTGATGGAAAATGAGCGCAGCTCCTGCCACGTCTGCAACGAGCTGGAGGCCGTCCAGAACAACGGGAAGGCAAACAACACGCTGCTCACGGTCAGCAACACATAGGCAATAGCCTTGCTGATCAGTTGCTGGCGGCGGCGCGCCTGCGAATAGCTGCGGTCCACCACGCGAACCGGTGCAGCCGGGGATGTGGTTGCCATTGCCTACTCTCTCCTCGTCCTCAACTCAGGCTCAACAAACTCAAGAATTGACGAGTCAGGATGGAGCCAGGGCTGCCGCCCCTGTCCCCCCACCCGGCTATTCACCGTAATACTATTCACCGTAATAGAAGACCCAGCGCTTGGACAGATTCATCTGGATGATGGTCAAAGCCACGATCACAATCGCAAAGAACCACGCCAGCGCCGCCGCATAGCCCATGTTCCAGTAGTCGAAAGCGTGCTTCCAGATATGCAAGGCCAAGAACCATGTGGCAAAGCCGGGACCGCCCTCGGTCGCCACGAACGCCGCGGCAAAGGTCTGGAGCGCGCCGATAATCCCCAGCACGGTGTTGAAGAAAATCGTCGGTGTCAACAGCGGAATGGTCACATGGCGAATCCGTTGCAGCGCATTGGCCCCGTCAATGGACGCCGCATCATAGAGCGAATCGGGGATGCCCTGCAAGCCCGCCAAGAAGATGATCATCTGTGTACCGCCGATCCCCGCCCACAAACGCAGGGAGATCAGCGATGGAATTGCCCAGCGCCGGTCGGAGAACCAGCCGGGCGGGTTACTGACGCCCATCTCGCGCAAGAGCTGATTGACCACGCCGAAATCGGTATCCAGCAACCACTTCCACAACACCACCGACGCCACCAGCGGCACCAGTGACGGCATAAAATAAAGCGTGCGATAAAAGGCGACACCGCGAATCTTCATGTTGAGCAGGATCGCCAAAATCATAGAGCCGATGACGCCCAACGGTACGCCGACGCCCGCAAAATAAAATGTGCGCCACAACGAGGGCCAAAAGAGATCATCGCGTGTAAACATGCGCACATAGTTGTCCACGCCGATCCATTGGGGCGCGGTCAGCACGTCATATTTGGTAAAGCTCAGATAAAGTGACGCCAACCCCGGCCCCACAAAGAGACCGAAAAAGCCCAGCAACCACGGTGTCAGAAAGAGATAGCCGTAGAAGTTCTCGCGCCGGCGCGCAGGCGACCAACGCCGCCGCGCCGCCACGACTTGTCCTTGCTGTTCTTGGGCAAGTGTCGTCATACCCCGCTCCTTCCCACATCACGAAGCGCGTGAATCGCCGCACGTGTACTGATGCGAGGTCGGGGAGAAGACTCCTCCCCGACCTCGCACACGGCGACAATTACGCCGGTTCCATGTCCAGCACGGCTTGGATGTTCTTGTGTAGGTCTTCGAGACCCTTCTCGAAATCCACCGGCTGCGTCGGATCAAAGAGCAGCGTGCTCCACTGCGCCACGGCATCGGTATATTCGCGTCCGCGCGAATTGGCGGGCGCATGGGCCGGGATGCCGTTCTCCAAGTTGGGCAGGAACCACTCGTGAATCGGGTTGCCTTCAATCAACTTCTGCATGACATCCGGGCGCACAAACGCGCCTTGCCCCGCCACCAGGTTGAACGAGTAGCAGCCGTCCGTGGAAGTAATGTGGAGCAGGAACTGGTAGGCCTCGGTGGGGTGTTTGCAGCCGTTGAGGATATTCCACGTGCCGCCACGGATCTGGGACGGGAAGCGCCCGTCTTCGCGCGTCGGGAAGAGAATCTGCCACGCGCGGCCTACCGTCTCGTCCTTAATATCGCGGTGGTAGTTGCGCACATTGAGCGAGCCGCCCATGTTCATGGTGATGCGCCCATCCAACTGTGCGGCGGGGAAGTTCTCCACCGAGCCGGGCGCGGGCAGCACCCGATCCACCACCGCCAGATCATAGACCCAGCGCAGCGCAGTTTGCGCGTTGGGGTCGTCCAGCAGTAGACAACGTGTTCCATCCTCGTTGATCAAATCCGAGTTGAAGATGCGGCATAAAACCACAATCGAAGCCTCGGAGTACCCGATGGTCAACCCAAAGCGCTCCCCTTCGCGATAGAACGAGCGCGCCCATTCGCCGACGGTGTCCATGGAGGTATCGTGCGCGGTCGGCTCCGGCAACGCGATGCCCGCCTCGTCAAAGTGCACCGCATTGGTGACCAGCGTATCAAAGCCGGCCCACCCCCAGCTGGGCAGCCCATAGAGCTTGCCCTGGTGATATTGCAACACCATGAACTGGTCGTACCACTGGCTCAAATCGGTGCCATCGGCCTCGACCAGATCGTCAATGGGCATGATGATCTTCTTGTCAATCGCGCGCCAGAAGTGGAAGTGCGACGGGTCGAAAGCAATGATGTCACCCAGGTCACCCGCCGCGTGCATGGCGTACATCTTGCCGTAGTTGTCTTGCTGGCTGGAGCCGGTGAGCGGGCGGAACTCGATGTTGACGTTAGGATAGCGTTCCTTGAAAGTCTCGATACGTTCTTCATTCCAGCCGGTGCCGGGACCGCGGAACGTGTCCCAGATCAGGTTAACTTGACCTGTGCCTGCGCTAGCGCCGCCGGTCGCCGGAGCGCCCACGGGCGCGGCACACGCGGCAAGCACCCCACTCGCAGCCAACGCGCCGCTCAACTGCAAGAACCCACGTCGCGAAAGTGACTTCGCCATCATCCTTTGTCCTCCTACTTTGAATGGTACAAACTGGGTTTTGAGTCCACGTGCACGCCGGTAAAGTGCCGGCGAGGGTCGAACCCGCGTCGAACCGGTCGTTGGCTAGGGAGTACCGGGTTCTCTCCGCGGGTCACACGGCGTTACTACGGTAAATCTGGGCGGGTGGCGTGCGGAACAAAACTCGGGAGCGCACGCAGTCGGGTCTATCCATCAGCCGGTTGCCGGCTACTATCATCCTGGACCATCTTGGATAGCCGAGATTACACCACATTTTGCCCCGCCACGCAAATGAGTTTTCAACACTACCTTAGGTGCGCGTGCGTTGCGTCGCGCCCCGCGCCTCTGGTATAGTAGCCACCCAACCGGACCGCGCATCCCATGCCCCGAGCCGGCTCCGCTACCCTCGCAACCGGCACGCAGGGTCTGCCCACATGCACCCAGCGGAACATCCAGAGGAACTACCGTTATGTCCTACAACGTCTTGACCAACACCCAACTCTCGCCCACCATCCTGGAGATGCTCACCCCTGCTTGCACCGTCACTGTCTGGCAAGGTGAAGCCACCGACCCGGCACTGCTCGCTGCCACTGAGGGCTTCTTTGTCTACGGTCATCCCAAGATCGCCGGCCCGCTCATGGACCGCATGCCCAAGCTGCGCGTCATCAGCAACTTCGGCGTCGGCGTAGACCATATCAACCTGGACGACGCGCGCGCCCGCAACATTGCGGTGGGCAACACCCCGCGCCTGGTGGACGGCGCCACCGCGGACCTGACCTTCGCCCTCCTCATGGCGATCGGGCGCAATGTGGTCATCGGCGACCGCTATGCGCGCAGCGCAGCCTTCACCCACTACGACCCCAACATTCTGCACGGGCACGAAGTCCACGGCGCGACGTTGGGGATCATCGGCATGGGCAACATCGGGCGCCAAGTGGCGCGACGCGCTCGCGGCTTCGACATGCGCGTCCTCTATCACAACCGCAAGCGCAACCTTGCCGCCGAAGCCGAAGTAGACGCCACCTACGCCGAACTGCCCGCTCTGCTCGCCCAGTCCGACTACGTCACCCTCAACATGCCCCTTACGCCGGAGACGCGCGGCATGATCGGCCGCGCCCAACTGCGCGCCATGCGCCCCACTGCTTATCTCATCAATGTCGCGCGCGGCGGGGTGGTGGACCATGACGCGCTGGTCGAGGCCCTCACCCAGGGGTGGATCGCAGGCGCGGCGCTGGATGTGACCGAGCCGGAGCCGTTGCCGCGCGACCACCCGTTGCTTCAGTTGGACAACGTGATTATCACACCCCACCTGGGCAGCGCCACCGTCCAGACCCGCTACAACATGGCGCGCCGCGCAGTGGACAACCTCTTGGCAGGTTTGGAGGGGAGAGCCATGCCGAACCGGATCGCCTAAGTCGTGTCGGCGACTGCCGGAAGGTAAAGCAACCGACTACGAAGCGACACCCGCTCAAGCGGGCTAATCGTCTTGCGAGGCAGCCCGCTTGAATAGGCGTTGTTCGGTAATCCAGGACTTCAGTGTAGGCAGTCTTCCGTCAACCGTGAGAGGGAACCCCCACCCACCCGGTCGCAGCCTGGGGAGCCGTCCCGTGGAACGCAAGCACAGCCGCCTGACCACCCGCTGCGGCAATCGCCGCCACGACCCTGCGATACTCGACCAGAGTGCGCTGGCGCGCCGCTTCCAGCGCCAGCGCAAAGCGCGGGCCTTGCGCCGGGGAATCTAAATTCATCGCCTCATGCGAACCGGCAGGCAACCATACTCGGCGCAGGAGCGACCCCACTAGCGGGATATAATAGAGGGAGTCGCGCCAAAAGACCCACTCCCCGACCCGCAGTTCCGGTGATACAACCAGCTCGGCATCCAGCCCGTCAATGTCCCGGCTCCACCCCATGCGCGCCAGCCACAGGTCTACATAGTTGGTGTGGGCATAAAAATCCTGCACCGTATGCAACAACCTGCCGAAAGCCGCACGCTGCCGTGTCCCGGCATCGGGCTGCCCCACCAGATCGACAATCCGCGCGTGTTCTTCCTCCACATAGGCCCAACTGCGCGCCAAGTGCGGATCACAGAAATGGCGGTGCGGGTCCGCGCCGAACAGTCCTTGCAGCGAGTCTTGCCATACATTCGCCGCAATAATCTGCCTCAACGCACGCGTATCGAACACATTCCCCAGAATCTGGCGCGTTGCTTGTGCATGATAGCGTCCGTACATAACTCCTCCGCCGGCGCGGCGCCAGGCGTTGTTGCTGTCAGGATATGAAATTGCGCGCGATCAATCGGCCCAAATCTCTCCTCTCTCAGTCTATCCATCATCGTTAACAAGTCATGAAGCATGCGTAAACAACGCATGGAGATCGCGTGGAAGAGCAACACCGGGAGCATCGTGAGAACACCTCTATGCCAATCTGCGAAAAGGCGTAGATACGCCATTTGTCTTTACAACATTTGTCGTTACGCTACCCACCTCTCCTGTGGTATACTCCCTGGCAAGCGTAGCGTTCGCGTCAGGTCTTCGTAGCCACCCCGCACACCCCCACCGTAGGCGTTTCGTTGCGTGAGACCGGGTTGCGCGCCCGCCGGGTCACCCGGTGCGCGTGGACATAGAGGACTCCAAACACCGAAGTCCAATGCACCCGGTACCGGCACAGCGCAAGTTTGTTCAACCGACAGGGTATCCGAACCGTGAAACCCGTCCGCACAGCTTCTATCCCCCCCAATAGGTTCCATCGTCCGCGGCGCGGGATTCCAGAGGCGTCACGTGTTTGGGGTATCTTGCAACGCCACCACGCACTACAGGAGGCTTTATGAAGCGGGTTGCGGCTTCGGTCGCGCAACTGTTCAAGACACCGCGCCTCCAAGCCGTCGCCTTCATCCTCGCTACCGCCATCTGGACCGCCGGCGCGGCGATTCTGACCTTTAGCCACTTGCGCGCCGGGCAACAGAACGATGCGGCAGCGAGGGCATGGTTTAGCGCGCACTTTCATTGGTGGATGTGGGGCGCGCTCTTCTTTGCCCTGGGCAACCTGCTCTGGATCGCCGTTCTCTACAATTCGCGCATGTTGCGCAAACGCCATATCTCCGTCTTCGACGGTCACGGCGCCCTGGTGTTATTGGTAGACCCCGCACAGGCGCGCGTCGTCGAGACCAACACCGCCGCCGCTGCATTCTACGGCTTGACACCCGCGCAGATGCGGAACCTGCCGCTCACGGCGCTCTTCGTAGATGGCGCAGACGCCGGCTGGAAAAGCTCCACCGACGACCCCCTCATCACGCGCCATCGCGCCGCCGACGGCACCCCGCGCGAGGTCGAGATTCTACGCGGCCCCATTGTGCTAGGTCACGAGCGATTGGAATATTGGCTCGTGCGCGACATCACCCAAGAGCGCGCCGACACACATCGCCTGGCGCTCCAGTCGGCTGCACTGGAAGCCGCAGCCAACACGGTGGTGATCACCGACCGCAACGGCACCATCCAATGGGTCAACCCAGCCTTCACCAAGCTGACTGGCTATGAAGCCGCCGAAGCCATCGGCGCCAACCCGCGCATTCTCAAATCGGGCGTTAACGGCCCGGAGTTTTATCGCGAGCTATGGGAGACGATTCTCTCCGGTCGTGTCTATCACAACGAGGAAGTCATCAACCGGCGCAAAGACGGCTCTCTCTATGCCGAACAGTTGACCATCACCCCGGTTCTGAATGAGAAGGGCGAACCCGCCAACTTCATCGCCATCAAACTCGACATCTCCGAACGTAAAGCCGCGCAAGCGGCCCTGCAGGCCGAGCGCGACTTTGCTCGCCAAGTCATGGAAACCATGGGCGACGGGCTAGCCCTGGTTGCGCCGGACGGCACCATCGAATACGCCAACCCGGCCCTTGCCCGCCTGTTGGAAAGCGAACCCCAGGCGCTCACAGGTCGGCCCCTGGCGGACATTCTCACACGTACGTCCGACGATGGCTCCACCGCAGACTACATCTACGCAGAGCACACGCCGACTGTGCGCTACGAAGCCGTGCTGGGCACGGCATGCAGCCGCCAAACTTTTGTCATCGTCAATGAAGTCACCCATCAAGGCCCGGACAATATCCCGCGGCGCATCCTGGTCTTCACCGACATCACCCAGCGCAAACAAGTCGAGGTAGACCTGGCACTGGCGCGCGACAAAGCCGTTGAAGCCTCGCGGCTCAAGTCCGAATTTCTCGCCAATATGAGCCACGAAATTCGCACACCGCTCAACGGCATCATCGGTATGACCGGCATCCTCCTCACCACCCAGCTCTCGCCGGAACAGCGCGAGATCGCCGAAACCATCCGTACCAGCGGCGATACTTTGCTCAACATCATCAACGAGATTCTCGACTTCTCCAAGATCGAAGCCGGCAAACTCGAACTGGAGGAGACACCCTTTGACCTGCACGACTGCATCGAGGAAGCGCTCGATCTCTTGGCCCCCCAAGCAGCCGAAAAAGGATTGGAACTGGTGTATTTCATTGAGCCAGACGTCCCTCCGGTCGTGATCGGTGACGCCGGTCGTCTGCGCCAAATCCTCATCAATCTGCTGAGCAATGCCGTCAAATTTACCCTCGAAGGTGAAGTCACGGTCACAGTAACCCGCGGGCGTCTCGACCGCGACCACGTTGAGTTGCGCTTTACCGTCAAAGATACCGGCATCGGTATCCCCCCGGACCGCACGGCTGCGCTCTTCCAACCCTTCACCCAGGTGGACGCATCCACCACCCGACGCTTCGGCGGGACAGGCTTGGGGTTGACCATCAGCAAACAACTCACCGAAATGATGGGTGGGCGCATGTGGGTAGAAAGCCGCCCGGGACACGGGTCCACCTTTTATTTCACCATCCAGGTGCGCACCGCCCCGCCGGATGTGGGCCAGGGCCGCCTCTTGGACGTTGCACAACTCGCCGGACGCCGCCTCTTGATCGTGGACGATAACGCCACCAATCGCTCCATTCTCTCCAAATACGCCGAATCGTGGGGCATGTCCTACCAACAGTGCGACTCCGGGCCGGCGGCTCTGGCGCGGCTGCGCCAAGGCGACTGCTTCGACCTGGCAATCCTCGATATGCAGATGTCCGATATGGACGGCCTCACCCTCGCCGCCGAAATCCAACGGCTGCCCCACTGCGCCGGCTTGCCGCTCGTCCTCTTGACCTCCCTGAGCGAGTTAGCCAAACCCGACAACACGCTCCGGCTGGCGGCACAGATCACCAAACCCGTCAAAGCCACCCATCTGGCGAAAGTCCTCGTCTCCGTTCTGCAGCCCAAAGCCGAGCAGCACACGGTTGTCCCCCATACTGTCGAGGACAAAAAACTCGCCGAGCGGTACCCGCTGTGCATCCTGTTGGCTGAAGACAATGTCGTCAACCAAAAAGTCGGCTTACGCACGCTGGAACGCCTCGGCTATCACGCCGATGTAGCGCCCAACGGCCTGCTCGCCCTGGAAGCCGTGACACAGCGCACCTATGACGTCGTGTTGATGGACGTGCAGATGCCGGAGATGGATGGGCTGGAAGCCACGACCGCCATCCATGCAGCCCTCCCTCCCGACCGCCGTCCTTATATCATTGCCATGACGGCCCATGCCATGGAAGGCGACCGCGAGCAATGTCTGCGCGCCGGCATGGACGATTACATCAGCAAGCCGGTGCGCCTGGAGACGCTTGCATTTGCCCTGGAGAGCGCTGCGCTCAAACTCCGCAATCGTACAGCTACGCAGCCCGACACGCCTATCTCCGCCGGCGGCCTTACACCCGGCGAGCGCTCCTAGGAATTCACCATGAGACCCAACGGCTACACCATTCAGATCCTCATCGTGGAAGACACGCTCAGCCAGCTGCGCCTCTACAGCCACATCTTGGCGCAAGCCGGCTACAGCATCGCCGAGGCGACCACCGCCGAAGCCGCCCGCTGTCATATCCTGGAGGAACGCCCCGACATCGTCCTACTAGACCTCGTCCTCCCGGACGGCGATGGGCGAGAGATCTGTTCCTGGATCAAAAACCACCCGGATTTGGCCCAGACCTATGTGATCATGCTCTCGGCCTATAAGGTGACCCAGGACGACCGCATCAGCGGCTTGGAGGCAGGCGCCGACGACTACATGATCAAGCCGGTGCTCAAACGCGAACTACTTGCCCGCGTCAAAGTCGCTGCCCGCTTCAAGACCACCCAACTCGCGCTGCAAGCCAGCGAGGCCAAACACCGCACAGTCGTCGAGAATTCCCCTGACCTCATCATGCGCCTGGATCGCGAGGGCCTCCCAGTTTATGTCAACCCTCGCATCCTGGACCATTTCGGGGTCACCCCCGAAGCCTTTCTCAGCCTCACCTACCAGGAAATGGGCCTGGACCGCAGCTTCATGGAACGCTGGTATTCGGCGTGCGCCGCGGTCGTCAGCACAGGTCGCCAACAAGAGATCACTATCCACATCACCTACGCGCAGCAAGTGAAGTACTTCGACGCGCGCTTCGTGCCCGAATTCGACATAAACGGGCGCGTCCACTCCATCCTCGTGGTGCTACGGGACGATACCGAGCGCTTGCGCGCCGAGCAGGCCATCGCGCGCTTGGCTGCGGTGGTCCAGCAATCCACCGACGCCGTCGTCATCTGCGAGCCGTCGGGCCAAGTCCAGTACGCCAACGCAGCCTTCCAGCATCTCATGGCGCAAGAGGAACTCCCCGATAACGCAACCTTTGCCGAGATCATCCGCGCCGAGACATTGCGCGAACAGTTCACCGGCGTCCGCGATCACCAAGCACCGTGGGAGGGCATCACCACCATCCAGCGCAGCAATGGCACGCGTGTTGCCGTCTCCGTGTCGCTCTTCCCCATCCTGGCGCGCGACGGCACCGTCACCAGCGTCGTCACCATCCTGCGCGACCTCACCGAGCGCCAACGCAACGAGCGCGAGCGCGAAGTATTGCTCACCATTGCGTCAGCACTCCGCATCGCCACCACACGTCAAGAAGTAGTGCGCATCGTGCTGACGAAAATCCTCGAGTTGCTCGACGTCAGCGGCGCGGCCCTCATCGTCAAAGACCCGAACTCCGACGGCATGCATATCGAACACGCGGTGGGCGAACACGCTTATCTCTCGGGCATCACGGTCCATGATGAAACCGGCATCACCCGCCGCATGTTGGACGAGGGCATCACCTACCGCAACAATGACGTATGGAACACGCTTCCCCCGTCGCTGCAGGCCCACTTGGGCAGTGTGCGCGCCATCCTCGGCGTCCCGATGCTGGTGCGCCAGCAAGCCATCGGCGTCATCTGGATCGGCAGCCCCACCCCCATCGGTGACGACGTCATGGCAATCCTCAGCGCCATTGCCGACATGGCAGCCAACACCCTGCATCGCGTCTCCCTCTTCGAGGAACTGGAACGCCATGCCGCCGAGCTGGAGCAGCGTGTCCTGGAACGCACCCACGAGTTGGCGGAGGCCAATCAACGCCTCTTGGAGTTGGACCGCCTCAAGTCCAAATTCGTCTCCAATGTATCGCATGAGCTGCGCACCCCCATCAGCAACCTCAAGCTCTACATGTCTCTTTTGCAGCGCGGCAAACCCGAAAAGCGCGCCCACTACGAATCCATGCTCAATCTCAGCGTGGAGCGTCTGGGGCAACTGGTGGAGGACATCCTCAACCTCTCGCGCCTAGAGATCGCCCACTACCAGCCGCGCGAGTTGGAACCCACCGACCTCAACGCGGTGGTCAACAAAATCATCGCCGTGCACCAAGCCGAAGCCGAGTCCGCTGGTCTCAAATTACAATTCCAGCCCGCCGAGAATCTGCCGCTCATCTACGGGGATTACAACCAACTGGCCCAGTTGGTCACCAATCTGGTGGTCAACGCGCTCCATTACACCCCGCGCGGCCATGTTCGCGTCAGCACGAACCTCAACGGCGGCAGCAAAGTCTGTCTCGAAGTCGAGGACACCGGGATCGGTATTTTGCCCGAAGACGTACCCCATGTCTTCGAGCGTTTCTACCGTGGCAACAATCGTCAGGCCGGTGACGTGCCGGGCACCGGCTTGGGCTTGGCGATCGTCAAAGAAATCGTGGATATCCACCACGGGGAGATTTCATTGGAAAGCCGGCCCGACGTAGGCACGCGCGTCCAAGTCACCCTGCCCATCGCCTATCCGCCCGATGCCGGCTAACCACATCATGACATCCACCGCACCCCGCGAGCACGAAGCCAAGTTCCAACCTGCGCGCCCCGACTCTCTCGCCGCCCTCCTGCACATCCTACATCAGGAGGGCTATACCGTTGTCGAGCAAGGTGAACTCCGCCAGCACGACCTCTATCTGGACACCCCGGCCTATGATCTGCTGCGCGCCGGGTTTGTCGTGCGCCTACGTCAAGACGACGGCCCGCCCCGCATCGGTCTCAAGAGCCTGAGCAACGATGCAGCGGGGGCGATACAACACCGCATTGACTTGGAAGCTCCTCTGGACGCGGACGACGACGGTCGCGACCCGGCGACCTGGACCTCTCTCCTGCGCGACGAATTAGCCCCGCTCTTGCCGTTGCTCGCCGACCTCCGGCCCCTGGCGATCATCCGTCAGACTCGTCACAAACGCGTCGTCCAACAGCCGCCTGCCGTGCCCCTCGCCGAGTGGTCGTTGGACGACGTGGAAGTCTACTCCCCCACCGGAGCCGATGCGCCCCTGGTCACCTTCCAGGAACTGGAATTGGAATTGCTGGACGACGCGCGCAGCGACGCGTTCGCCTCCCTGATCGTGCGCGTGCGCGAGGTGGACGGGTTGCAGGCGCTTACCACCAGCAAGTTGGAACGTGCGTTGCCGGCGTTGGTCTCCGCTGCCCACGGTACGCGCGCGGCCATCGCGCCCGACATGCCCCTGGGGGAAGCCTGTCGCCTGATCCTCCACGAGCAGTTGGTGCGTCTTTTACTCCTCGAACACAGCGTGCGCGCGGGGATTGACCCCGAGGCCGTTCACGACGCGCGCGTGGCGATCCGCCGCGCGCGGGCTGCGCTGCGCCTGCTGGGCAGCCCTTTTCGCCGCAGCATCGTCAAACATACCAGTCGCGGCTTGGCGCGCCTGGGTCGTAAGCTCGGGGCCGTGCGCGACCTGGATGTGGGGTTGGAGAATCTGCAACTCTTTCA
>CAKZVN010000217.1 GCA_937922105.1 uncultured Litorilinea sp. | reverse complement strand
GCGTGGGCCGCCGTTCTCCCCGACTCCGCTTGGCGGCTGGACTACCGTCCGGCCCATACCCTAGACCTGGGGCGCTTCCCCTGGCTCCTTTGGCACACGCAGGATACGACCCGACCTTATGCCCCCATCGTGGCGCTGGCTGATGCGCCACAACCGGCTGAGCTATGGGCCGGATTGCAAGTGATGGCTGCGCTGGGGCGTTGGGCCGGGCCGGACGGCACCATCACGCCACGCCTGGTCAACGCCGCCGCCGTCGAGCAAGCCGACCGCACCCAGCCGCTCATCACCCTGGGCGACGCCACCCGCAACAGCGTGGTCGCCGCGCTGGCCCAAGCCAATGCGCTGCCCGCCCAACCGGCCTCTGCCATCGCTACCCGGCTCGGCGCACCTACGACGGATGCGACGCTCCATCTGCTGCGCTCGCCGTGGAATCGCGACCGTGCCGTGCTTTCCCTCAGCGCAAGCCGAACGGACGGCCTCCTCTTGGCTGCGCGCGGATTGGCAAGTCGCACGGTATTGGGAGAACTGCGCGGCCAGACCGCAATCTTGGCTGCCGGGCCGGACGCGCAAATTTTGGTGGATAGCCGGCCCGCCCCGTCGCTGTGGGAACGCTGGGCGCCCGCAATCCTGCGCGGCTTGACGCCGCCCCAGGTTGTGGCTGCGGCGCTCTTGGTAGCCTTTTTGGCCCTGTTGTTAATTGTGTGGCGCGCCTATCGGCGCAGGATCAAGGTCGCGGCATGACGTTACACGCCCCGGCGGCCCCCTCCGCCGATCGGACAGACACGCAGCCCGCCCCCTATCCCATGCCCCAGGTACAGATCGTCCCCGCCTGGGCCAAGTGGCTCGCGCCCCACGCAGACCTGGAGACACAGATCTTCGTCTTCACCTCCGTCATCAAGGTGTTGGTGGCACTGTCGCTCTTTTTCGGAACCTATTACATCTCATGGCGTTATCTCTACTCCATCAACTGGACATTTTGGCCGGTTGCCCTGGCCCTTTTGGCCGCCGAGACCTATAGCTACCTCGACGCGTGGCTCTTTAGCCTGGGCGCATGGCGGATGCGTATCCGCACAGGCCATCCGCCGCCCATCCCCGGCGCGACGGTGGATGTCTTTATCACCTGTTACAACGAACCGGTGGAACTGGTGCGCGAGACCGCGGTGGCGGCGCGCGACATTGACTGGCCCCACAAAAAAGTCTATGTGCTGGACGACGGGCGCTCACCCGCCATGCAGGCGATGGCCGCGGAGATCGGCGTGGGGTATATCACTCGCTCGGAAGCATGGATCGGCAAGGATCGACACGCCAAGGCCGGCAATCTGGTCAACGCCATGGGACAGACCTCCGGTGAGTTCATCCTCATCTTGGACGCCGACCAAATTCCCGATCCCAAAATTTTGCGCCATACGCTGGGCTATTTCCGCGACGAGAAGCTAGCCTTTGTCCAAACGCCCCAATGGTTCTACAACACGCCGCCGGGCAACCCCTTCGGCACCGACGCGCCGCTCTTTTACGGTCCCATTCAACAGGGCAAAGACGGCTGGAACGCAGCTTATTTCTGCGGCTCCAACGCGGTCTTGCGCCGCGAAGCGCTCATGAGCATCGGCATCCGCTACTATGTGCGCGACCAGACGCGCCTGATCCGCACGTCGCTCAACGCCGCCGACCGCTTGCTGCGTCGCGCCAAGCGTGACCTCAGCGCGGCCGAACGCGTGACCGCGGGCGCCGCCCTCGACCAACTGCGCGAAGCCGTGGCAACGGCGCGGCGCCAACTGCGCCGGGGCGAACCGCTGCAAAACATCACCTGGGCCTTCCAGCGCAAGGCCGAAGCCGTGAGCCGGCAACTGGTCGCCGAGGACCTGGCTGCCATCCAGGCCGACTTGGCCGAAATCCCCGGTCTGGCAGAGATGGGCATCGGCCCCGAATTGAG
Source organism: uncultured Litorilinea sp. (assembly GCA_937922105.1). Lineage (GTDB taxonomy): Bacteria > Chloroflexota > Anaerolineae > Caldilineales > Caldilineaceae > QEUY01. Next base: position 6,112 of record CAKZVN010000217.1, on the reverse strand, counting down.
CGAAGCACTCAGCGCGCCGGAAACGCTGGACGCGCTCACCGCGCGCAATGTATCGCCCCTCGCCGCCATTGCCGCCGCGCGCGTGCTCCTCATGGGCGTAGACTTGGACCGCGGGCATGAGGCCGAACCGGTCTTCCCCATTGCCACCATCTCGGTCACCGAGGACATGGCAACCGCCATGCGTATGCATGCCTGCGGTTGGAAATCGGTCTATCACCACGAGATTTTGGCGCGCGGGTTGGCGCCGGAAGATTTGCGGACCGCATTGCAACAGCGCCTGCGCTGGGCGCAAGGCACCATCCAAGTCATGCTGCGCGAGAATCCGCTCGTCCAGCCGGGGTTGAGCCTAGGCCAACGGCTCATGTATTTCGCCACCATGTGGAGCTACATGTCCGGCTTTTTCAGCGTGATCTACTTGCTGGCTCCGGTTCTCTATTTCTTCTTCGGCTGGTTGCCGGTGCGCGCCTATTCCGAGGATTTCTTCTGGCATCTCATCCCCTTTTTGGTCGCCAACCAGTTGCTCTTCATCTTCATCGCTTGGGGCTTACCCACGTGGCGCGGGCAACAATATAGCCTGGCGCTCTTCCCACTCTGGATTCAGGCGGTGACCAGCGCGGTCAACAATGTCTTCTTTGGGCGCAAGCTGGGCTTTGTGGTAACACCCAAGTCGCGCCAATCGGGCGTCTACTTCAACCTTGTGCGACCGCAACTGTTCATGATGGGCCTGATCACGGTCGCCATGTTGTACGGGCTGGCACGGCTGGCGTTGGGCTTGACCGACCAGGTCGTCCCCATTCTGGTCAATGTCTTTTGGAGTTGTTACAATCTGCTCATGCTGAGCGTGGTGCTGGAGGCAGCGACCTACCAGCCGCCCGATGAGGCACCCGCCGTGCCGCCCGACCGCCTGATGGCGACTGCTACCGGTCGCATCGGCAGCGGTTCGGTGCGCATGTAACCCCAGAAAGCGGCGGTTTCCCCGCCGATAAGGAGACTTGAAGCCGTGACCATTGCCATTCATGTCGAGCCGCTCGGCCCTCGGCTGGCGGTTGTCAAGCTCAGCGGGCGTCTTGACCTGCTGTCCGCGGTCGAGGTGAAACAACGCCTGGCCGCGGTGGTGAACGAGGGCAGCCCACGGTTGGTGGTGGACCTGGGCGAAGTGAGTTTTATTGACAGCTCCGGGCTGGGCGCGCTCATCAGCGGTCTCAAGGCGGCGCGCCTGGCAGGTGGTGACCTGCGCATCGCGCGACCGGACAAACAAGCCCGCCACATCTTGCAGGTTTCCACACTGGACCGGGTCCTGGTTCCCTATGCAACGGTGGAAGAGGCGGTTGCCGCCTATTAACATGTCGGACGATCCTGTTTTAGCCGGTATCGCAGTGGACCTGCCGGCGCAACTCCAGGCGCTGGACGAAGTCTATGCCGCGTTGGACCGGCTGGAGGCCGCGATGAATTCTCTGTGTGTGGACCCGCACGGCCCAACCGCGCTCATGGGTCTTCGCACTGCGGTCATCGAGATCGCCACCAACATCATACGCCACGCCTATCCGCCCGGCGCGCCCACCGGGGCGTTGCGTCTCCTCCTTCAGTTGTACGCCGACCGTGTCGAAGCCCACCTCAGCGACGACGGCATCCCGTATAGCCTGCCGGAGACCCTGTTCATGCCCGACTTGGACGATCTGACAGACCTGCCGGAGGGTGGCTTCGGCCTATTTCTGGCCCGGCAGAGCGTGGACCAGTTAACCCATACGCGCACCGACCAGGGGGCCAACCACTGGCGGCTGGTCAAACACTTTGCCGGCTCCACATAGGCGCGCACGTCTTCCGTGCCGTCCATGTTCGGACGCAGACAGGGTGACGATGCGAAGCGCCCGGCGGCTCCTCGCACCGTCGCCCTGCCCAAGCGGTCGAGTGCTCCGCGCGTCAGCCCTTAACCGCGCCCGCGGTCAAGCCGGTAACGACGAAGCGCTGTGCCAAGACATAGAGCACCAAGACCGGCAGACTCATCAAAAACGCGCCGATCATGATCTCGCCCCACAGAAAGACATCCCCATAGACCAGCCCCGCCAACCCCACCGGCAACGTCCACAGATTGCGACTGTTGTTGAAGAGCATCGCCAACAGATATTCGTTCCAAGACAGGGTGAAAGCGAAGATGGCACATGCTACCAGACCCGGCGCAGCCAGGGGCAGAATCACCCGATAGAGTGCCTCCAGCCGGGTGCATCCGTCCACGAGCGCGGCATCCTCCATCTCGTAGGGGATGGTCGTGAAGTAACCCTTTAACACCCAGATGGCGAAGGGCGTGCTGAAGCCCAAATAGCAGAGCATCAGCACATACAGGGTGTTGAGCAATCTCAGCTGGCTCATGAGCACATAGAGCGGGATCAACGTCATCATGCCGGGGATCAGGTAGATGAAGAAGATCGCGCTGGCAAAAAAGTCGCGGCCCGGATAGCGCAGCCGCGAGAGGCTGTAGCCTGCCAACGCGCCGATGACGATGGTCACCGTGGTAGTCACCGTAGAAACTATCACGCTGTTGCGCATCTGGATGAGGAAGGGGGTGCGCTCGAACAGGCTGCGGACATTCGCCAGCGTAGGGTTGTTGGTCCACAGCGTCGGTTCGGGCAGATATAACTCACTCTTGGGCTTGATCCCGGTGAGCAACATCCAATAGATGGGGAACAACACCACCAGCAAGACCAACGCCAGCAAGAACATCATGAACGCGTGATGCAACCGCTTCTGCATGGCATAGCCGATCATGATTCTGCCTCCCGCTGGGTGATCGTCCGCGTGAGCAGGACGATAAGGACGGTGAAGAAGGGCAACAACATGACCGGAATGGCCGCGGCGCGCCCTAGCTCCAGACCGATGAACGCGATCTTGTAGGTGATGATGGGGAAGATCTCGGTCGCTGTGCCGGGGCCGCCCCGTGTCAAGACCCAGATGCTGGTGAAATCGTTGGCTGTCCAAATGAAGGAGAGCAACGACACGATCAAGATCACTGTGCGCAGGCCGGGTAGCGTGATGTGGCGGAAGAGTTGCCAACGGTTGGCCCCGTCTACACGTCCGGCTTCATAGAGATCGTCGGGGATGGCTTGCAACCCAGCCAAGAGGTTGACGGCAAAGAAGGGAAAGCCACGCCAGATGTTGACCAAGATCACCGACGGCATCGCCAAGTCGCGATCACCCAAGAAGTTGAGCGGCTGGCGGATTAGCCCTGCCTTGATCAACAGGTAGTTGAAGACGCCGAAGAGATCGCTGTACATCCAACTCCAGATCAAGACCCCCACCACCAGAGGCAACGACCACGGCAAGAGCACCACGCCGCGCGCCAAGGCGCGCCCGCGAAAATTCTGGTTGAGCAAGAGCGCCACGCCCAAGCCCAATACCAGCTTGATGCCCACCGACACCACGGCAAAAACCGCCGTGCGCCAGATAGAAAGCTGCACTGCAGGATTCTGGATCAACTCGCTGTAGTGTTGCAGCCCCACCCAGCGCGGGTTGGCAAACCCAATCATTTTATTGTGAAAGCTATACCAGATGCCCGACACTGCGGGATAGCCGACGATCAACCCCAGCACCAAGAGCGCCGGCAGTAACAAGGCATAGCCCAAGAACACTTCTTCACGTGCCCACCACGCTCGTTTGCGCCGGGTCGTGACAGGCTGTTGATCGGTCAGCGAGGGCAACGGCCGGACCGATCCGCTTGAATTCGCCATTGTGCCCCCTTCCAGGGAAGCGGGCCGGGCCTACCGCAACATTGCGGCGGCCCGGCCCAGAGAGGTCGCGCACCGTTGCGGACTAGGCTTGCTCGAATTTCTCTTTGCTGGCGATGGCCTGGCGCTCCAGGTCGGCGACAGCGTCGGCCGCGCTCCACCCGTCTACCGCCACACGCCCTGCCGCCTCGGCGAAGAGGAACTTGGCATTGACTTCGTCAATCCACGGGGTCGGGTCGCCGGGTTCAAATGCCACATAAGCATAGGGAACTGTGTCCAGAATCTGCTGGTTCCACTGGTCTTCGGTGTAGATGGGCAGATCGGTATAGTTCTGGAGGGTGGGGAAGAACATGCCGCTAGCCGCGGCCAAGTTACCCGGATAGCGTTCGGGCGACATAGCGTTGGCTAACAGGCGCCGTGCTTCCATCGGATAGCGCGAGGAAGCCATGATGCCCGCCGCGGAACCGCCGTTGAAGACGAAGTAGCGACCTGCAGGCCCTTTGGGTAGCGGGCCGAGTGCCGTAGCTTGGAACCAACCGGGGTCGTCATTGCGCATGGCGTTGACCACGCTGCCGGAGTTGTAAATCATGGCAACTTGGCCGCTCAAGTATGCCTTGTTGTTGCCGGTATCATCCCAACCCGTGACGCCCGGCGGCATCATGATATGCTCGTTGAGCAAGCTGGCATACCACTCGAAAGCCGCGATGGTCTCCGGTGAGTTGATAGCAACGTTGCCGTCGGCGTCCTGAATTTGGCCGCCGAATGCAAAGACCACCAACTGCATGAAGTTATTGCCGTCGGGCACCATGGTATAGGGATTGCCGAAGCCCCACATGCGCTGTTCGACATTGGTGACAGCGTCGGCAATCTCCACAAACTTCTCCAGTGTGGTGGGGAGTTCAGTGTAACCCGCTGCGGCCAACACATCCGTGCGGTAATACATGACCTGCGGCTCGTTATGGAAGGGAATAGCCCATTGCGCGCCGCCGATAGTGACCTCGCGGATGTCCGGCTCGAAGAAGCCGCCGCCACTTGCGGCAATCTCCTCAAACAAGTCGGAGACATCGGTTAGGATACCCATCGCATAATGCTGTGAAACGCTGACCCCCAGGAGCGCATCGGGTAAGGTCCCAGCCTCGATGGCGGCATTCTGCTTCTGGTGATACTCGCCCCAGGGGAAGAGTTGCACATCCACGTCAAAATCATTAGCCGCGGCCGCGAGTTTGATGGATTCGGTGAAGAACTCGTTCTGTGCAGTGATGAAATGTTGCGGCGCCCAGAAAACCAAGTCCGGACGTGCCATCGCAGGGGCTGCACCGGGAGCGGCGCCGGGTCCCACAGCAGGGGCACAGGCGACAACGACTGCGCCGGCACTAAGCCCGCCTGCCAAGCGCAAGAAAGCACGACGCGTCAAATAGCTGCGTTGCATGGTAGCTCCTTTGCTGACCAACTTGACAATTCTGCGTGAACCAACTCGAAAGCGGCTGGAATAGAGGACAGGCCCCTGGTCCGAGGCAACCACAGGAGCGCGGGCGATCCGGCCTTACAGCAAAGGCGGGCCGGCGACGTCATCATGGGTCGCCTGCCGTTGAGACAATACACACAATCCGCCGGCAGGCACAACGGCATCCCGGCGGCGGTTCGCCCGGCGCAGGTGATGACGGTATGCAAGCTCCTTTCCGAATGGTGATGGGACGGCACGCTTGTCGAGCGAAGCGGCCGGAACGGCGCGAACGGTCTCTGCCCCCAGCGGCAAGGGATCGCGCGCAAGACCTACCCGGCGGGCCGGCATCGCAACCCTGACCGTGTAGCGCGTCGCGCGCACGCGACGCCACAACTTATGCCCGAATTCATAAGCTCAACTCATAGCATACCACCTTGCGATGCTCGGCACAAGGGTCAACGTTCCTTATCCAATTGCGTTATTTTGTGCGAATAAAATAATATACAAAAATAATTAGTGAAATCATCTCCCCTGGCGGCTGATCGCCGCGTTGGTCACGGGCTTGGGTTTCGCGCTACAATGGGTCTATGGGCTATGGACCATTGCATCGCAACCGCACGCGCCGTGCGCCGGAGGAATTGCCGCCCCGGATGCCGCGCCCCCGGCGCCGCCGTCCGCGCCGCAATCGCGCCGCCGAGTTGATCGTGGGCAGCCTGTTGGTCGCGCTCTTTGTGTTGTTGGGCTTGGGTGGTCTCCTATGGGCGGCGGAGGCGCGTTTGGTCTTCGGCCCCACGCCCACGCCGACCCCTACCAGCGCCCCTACTGCCACGCCCACCGCGGATTTTCGCGCCACCCAGATCGCAGCCGATTTCCTGACCCAGGTCGCCTACGAGATCGCCCAATTGCGCGCCGGGCTTGCCGCCACCGCGACCCCCACCCCCGCGCCCAC
>CAKZVN010000216.1 GCA_937922105.1 uncultured Litorilinea sp. | reverse complement strand
GCGATCACCACCTGGTTGCGCCGACTTGCCAGTGCCTGACCCAAGATACGCTCGCTGTGCCCACAGCCGTAGACATCCGCCGTATCGAAGAAGGTGATCCCCAATTCCAGGGCGCGCTCAATCGCAGCCAACGATTCCTGGTCATTCACCTGTCCCCAGCCGACCGGCGTCGTGCCGCGCCAAAACGGCCCGCCGATGGCCCAGCAGCCCAGTCCCAGGGCGCTTACCTCGATGCCGCTGCGCCCCAACTGTCGCATCATCGTCATACTCCCCTTTCCTGTACCGCCCTGTGCCGAATGCTCCTCCCGGCCCAGCTACAGATCGGGTACGTTTGCGCGTAATTCCGCCAACCACGTCGCCGCGCTCGAATCACTCGGTGCGCGCCAATCCCCGCGCGGCGAGAGTGAGCCGCCCGACCCGACCTTCGGGCCATTCGGCATCGCCGACCGCTTAAACTGGCTGATCTGGAAGAATCGAAACAGAAAAATTTCCAGCCAGCGCTTGATGGTGGGCAGGTCATATTGGTTGCGTTTGGCCTCCGGCAAGAGCGCAGGCCATTCGCCCTGCGTGCGGTCGTGCCACGCCGACCAGCTCAGGAACGCCACCTTGCTGGGCCGGAAACCAAAGCGGGTCACATAGTAGAGATTAAAGTCTTGCAACTCATAGGGGCCGATCTTGGCTTCGGTGCTTTGCGCGGGGCGGTCTTGCTTGCCGTCCGTGTGCGGCACCAGTTCAGGCGAAATCTCCGTCTCTAAGATCGAAGTCAAAATCGCAGACGCGTCCGCGCCGTACTGGTTTGTCTCCACCGCCCACCGGATCAGATACTGGATCAAGGTCTTGGGCACAGACGCGTTGACATTATAGTGCGACATCTGATCGCCCACGCCATAAGTTGCCCACCCCAACGCCAGCTCGCTGAGATCGCCCGTCCCCAACACGATCGCGTTGTGGTGGTTCGCCAAACGGAAGAGATGGGAGGTGCGCTCACCCGCCTGCACATTTTCAAACGTGACGTCATAGACCGGCTCGCCGCGGGCATAGGGATGGTCCAAATCGCGCAGCATCTGCATACACGATGGGCGGATGTCAATCTCGTGCGCGCTCACCCCCAGCGCGGCCATCAAGCCGTGAGCGTTTTGCAACGTCACCGAACTAGTGGCAAAGCCGGGCATGGTATAGGCCAAGATGTTGCGCCGGTCCAAACCCAGCCGATCCATGGTGCGCGCCGCCACAATCAACGCCTGCGTCGAATCCAGCCCGCCCGATACCCCGATGACCACCTTCGCGATCCCGGTCGCCTGCAAGCGTTGCATCAGCGCATGTACCTGGATGTTGTACACCTCGTAGCAGCGCTCATCCAGCAGCGCCGGGTCGCTGGGCACAAACGGAAAGCGGTTGACTGCCCGTGCCAACGGCACCGGCTCCGCCGGCGGGATAAAGGTGAAGCCCACCCGGCGCATCCCGCTCAACCGCGCACGGTGATCGGCAACGCTGTCCGTAAACGAACTCAGACGCATACGGTCTTGCACCAACCGCGCCACATCCACATCGCCCGTGATCACCTGCTCCTCCGTGGCAAAACGCTGCGACTCCACCAGCAGCGCGCCGTTCTCATAGATCAGCGCGTGCCCGTCCCAGGCGAGATCGGTGGTGGATTCCCCCGGACCCGCCGCAGAGTAAAGATAAGCCGCCACACACTTGCCCGACTGTCCCGCGCACAGCGCACGGCGGTATTCCGCCTTGCCCACCGTGATGTTGGACGCCGACAGATTCGCCAACACCGTCGCGCCCGCCAACGCCGCATAGGTGCTGGGGGGAATCGGCGTCCACACATCTTCGCAAATCTCCACATGCAGCGCGAAGTCGGGGTTGCGCGTGTCTTCGAAGATCAGGTCGTTGCCGAAAGGGACTCGCCGCCCCAGGAAATTCACCTCGCGCGCCAGCGCATCGCGCGCTGCGGCAAAATGGCGCTTCTCATAAAACTCGCGATAGTTGGGCAAATAGCTCTTGGGCACAATCCCCAATAGATCCCCGCGATAGATCACCACCGCGCAGTTATAAAGGCGCTGCTCCAAGCGCAGGGGCGCGCCCACGACGAGCAGCGGGGTCAAATTGCGACTGGCTTCCACCACCTGCGCCACGCCCGCAAGCACAGCCTCCAACAGCGCATCCTGCTGGAACAGGTCGTCATTGGCATAAGCCGAGATGCCCATCTCCGGGAAAAGCGCCACCGCCGCATGGCGAGCCGAGGCCTGGGCTGCCAAATGAATCGTGCGCGCCGTGTTATAGGCTGGGTCCGCCACGCGCACATGGGGAACACAGACCGCCACACGCACAAAACCGTGGGAATAGAGCGAGAAGAACGGATGGGTCATTGCAATACCACGTCACCGTCGCCTGCGTAGGTCGCGCGGACAGGAAGATAGATTGATCGGAGGGGAAGGAGTAGACAACCACCGGCTTGCGTCGGAAGCGGGGCCGGCAGGCTGCGCCGTCACCGGCCCCGCGCACAACGCGACGCGCCGGTCAGTTCGCAGCCAACGACGCCAACCCGGCAAGCACCACAATCAAGGCACAGACACCCAGCAGCAACAAAACCCCCAGCGGGATCAGGATCACCGCCAGGGCACGACCTTGTGTCAAACCGTAGTTAACCTTGATGGCAAAATAGCTCAATACATAGGAATACACAGATAGCAAGAGGGCAAGACACCCACCGAGCACCGGGATCACCCCCAGGAGCGCCGCGCCCATCGTCAACGGTGCCTGGAAGGTGGCGAACAAATAGGCGAACTTGCCGAAGTCGCCGCTTCCGCCCAAAACCGTCGCCAAGAGGTGATAGATCAATGCGCCGATCAAAAAGAAGACCGGTACCGTGATGATGGACACGAAAGTCGCCCCGCCCAGCATGCTCCCCATCATCGGGCTTAGCATCTGCTCCATCTCCGGCGGCAACCCGGCCTGCGATAGCGCCGTGGTCATGGCTCCTATGCCCAAGACGGCTTGAATGACCCCGAAGATGGCGGCGATCACGCCGGCAATCACCATCCAGATCACCCCCAGCGTCAGCGTGCCGTTGGCGTCCAGTTTCTCCTGCTCGAAGACCTCCTCACCTGGCTGCGTCAATACGCGCCGCCAAATATCAATCGTGGTGTTCAAGTCGAAGTTCATCCTTCCCCTCCTTCATGAGTACGATTGGCGCTGTTTACTCGTAAGGTCTAGCATCAGGGAGGTGCTTCGATGATGCGGCGCTGTGTCCGAGGATAGACCTAAACCCAGTATAGCGTGTACCGCTCCTTTGGACTAATCCCCATCTTTGTACCACAGGGAGCCTGCCAGAGAAGGCATGTCAGCGTAATTTCCCCCGCCCCGCCACAGCCCATACACTTTCCACACGCCCGCGGCGCACCCCATAGAGCGTGTCATGTAAAAAAACTGTGGCATCACCGTACCCTGGAACCAAGTCGAAGGTCTCGCCGACGCGCGGCGTTGCGCTCGGCTCCGCCAGGGTGATGATTCCATGCTCGGCAGAGAGCACCACGTTGCTCGCCGCAAACTGTACCGGTTGCGGCGGCAGAAATCCGCGCGTCGCCGTCTTGAAACCGGTATCGCAGATCACCCGGGTCGGCGTCGGACGACTGGTCACCCGTGCGTGCAAGAAGAGGGCCGGCTCCAAATCCACACCCCAACTTTGGTAGGACTGGTCGCAGAAGATCGCACCTCCGGCTTGGACCTCAGTCATGCCGGAAATATGCGCGGTCACGCGATAGGTCCCGCTGCCGCCGCCGCTCACAATGTCAATCGGCAGACCGGCTGCGCGGCAGAGCGCCGCCGTCTCCAGCAATAGCCCGATGCTGCGGCGAATGCACGCTTCCTTTTCTTCCTCGTTGGAGGTCGCCAGCGCGTGTCCCTCCCATGTCATCAGCCCGCGCAGACTCACCCCATCGGTTGCCATAATCCGCTCTGCCAGCGCCAGCGTCGCCGCGCCCGGTTGCACCCCGGCCCGGTTCATTCCGCTGTCCACCTCTACCAGCAGCCCCACCTCCACACCCACCGCGCGCGCAGCCGCAGCAATCTCCTCCACATTCTCCACGCTGTCCACCGCGGCCTTCACATCCGCCGCCCGCTGGATCGCGGCCAAGCGCGTCACCTTTTGCGGGCCGACCACTTGGTTGGCGACCAAGATATCGCGGATGCCCGCCGCAGCCATTACCTCGGCCTCGCTCAATTTGGCGCACGTCACGCCGATCGCACCCGCCGCGAGCATCTTATGGACGATGGCGGGAACCTTGATCCCTTTGGTATGGGGGCGCCAGGCGACACCAGCCGCGGCAAGTTCCCCGGCGACCGCGGCAATGTTGCGCTCCAGCCGGTCCAAGTCTACCCACAGCGCCGGGGTATCCAACTCCTCCTTACGCAGCCCGATTTCCGTCATCGCCGCCTCTCGCTTCTTTCCAGATACGATAGATTGGGTGTGTTGTCCGGTGGCGCGCCGGTGGAATAGCCTACAACTCGTCCAGCCAAAGCGGATTGGTCCAGGCGCGCCCGCCGAGACTGTCGCGCACGGTCACACGCAGATAGGGACTGGTGAGCTTGGAAATGTCCAACGTCACCTCGGTCAGACCACGGCCTGCTGCCATTGCCGTCGCCGGGCCGCGCCCGTTGACCAAGACACGTTCCGCCGGTGAACAGCGCACCGTCACCCGCCGCCCAGCCTCCAGTTGCACATCATACAGTTGCGGCCCGGTGCTGGAATAGAAATAGCCCGCCTTGAGCGACGCCAGCAGAGCTTCCGGCGTCAACTCCTCGGCCTTGACCCACACCCAACCGCGACAGAAATCGTGGTGCGTCTCGATGTAATGAAAATCATCCGCCGCATAGACCAGATAGCGTCGGCCGCGACCCAGGAGCACCTCGGTAAGCTGCCAACTGTCGGCGCGGTCGTTGCCGTCGTCCGCCACCCCGTTGTAGACCTCGATGGCGTCAATCTCCCCCAGCGAGAGAATATCTTCCTGGGTGAGCGTGTACCATTGCGGATGAGCCGCAGCCACAAACGCACCGGTCGCCCGCGCACGCGCCGCCAACTGCGGCCCGCTTTCCTGCGCAGTGGGCGGCGCAAAGTCCAACGGCAACCCCACTGCCAAGATATGCCAGACGCCGCCCATCTCAGTCTCGCCCGCGTGCAGTTCGCTTCCGATGAGGGTGGTAAAGCCTGCGCTGCGGAACGGCCGCGTGTCGGCAATCGGGAAGTCGTAGCTCGCCATGAAATGCTCAGTCAAACTGATGAAGTCATAGCCGGCTTCTTGATAACGGCGGCAGACCTCCGCAGCAGGCAATTTGCCGTCGCTCAAGGTCGAATGGCAGTGCAAGTTCCCGCGCCAAAAGCGGCCCGGCTGATCAAACGGAAATCCACGCATCGTGCCTTTTCCTTGTCCCCTCTAAGCCCAGGCCGCGGACAAAAAGCGTAACCAGTTGCCGTGCATGATCGCGGCGACATCGGCTTCGGCATAGCCGCGCTCGCGCAACAGCACGGCAATCCGCTGCAAATCCGCAATCGTGTCCAAGTCGCGCGGGGACTGCTCGCGACCGAAGCCGCCGTCCAGGTCTGTCCCCAGCGCCACATGCCGCGCCGAACCGGCTAATCCACAGATATGATCAATGTGATCCACCACATTCGCCAGGGTCACGTTCGCATTGTCGCTTTGGCCCACAATCCAGCCCGGCTGCAACATCCACGCATCAAGCGCCACCCCGATCAGCCCGTCGCGGCTGATGATGGCGCGCAGTTGATCGTCGCTGAACTGGCGTTGATGGGGCACCAGCGCCCGGCAGTTGTTGTGGCTCGCCAGCACCGGCCCGTGATAATGCTCCAGCGCCTGCCAAAAGGCCTGGTCCGACAGATGGGTCACATCCAAAATCACCCCCAAGCGCTCCATCTCGCGCACCAACGCCACGCCGATAGGCGTCAAGCCCAGCTCAGTCCCTGTGCCGCCGGCATAGCGCCCCGGCCCATAGTGGGTCGGCCCCAGCAGACGCAGCCCCGCCGCCTGCCACTCACCCAGTTCCTCCGGGACCAGGATGGGGTCGGCGCCCTCCATGCTCAGCACAAAGCCCAGCGGCGGCGTCAGGTCGCTCTCTTCCGGGTGTGCTGCGTCCCACGCCTGCCACTCGGCGACATGCGCGTCCAGCGCAGCCTTGTCCTCGATCATGCGGATATGACCCTGCTTCTCCAGCGCGCGATAGTAGGCCAGTTGCCCGCGCGCCGTCCCATACGCCTGCGCCGTGGACGCAAAGTCAATATGGGGGGACGGTCGCCCCGTCGAGCGCGCGATCAGGGTCACCACCGACAAAAAGACTCGCCCCCGGCGCATCTCTGGCAGCGCCACCGTCCCCAGACCGCGGCCCTTGCCGGGGACCAGTTGTTCCGTCGTGCGAATCGTATAGACCGACTGCAACAGATCGCGGTTCCATTGCAGCGCATTCATGGAGAGATCAAGATGCGTATCAACGATCAGCATGGTTCCTGGTTGCTCCTTTGTGTAAGCGGCAGCGCGCCCATGGCGCTACCATGCGGTCCAGCCGCCGTCCACCAAGATATTTTGCCCGGTGATATAGCTGCCCGCGTCGCTCGCCAGCAACACCACCAGCCCCTTGAGTTCCTCCGGGTTGCCCATCCGCCCCATCGGCACTCGCTGCTCCAGCCTCCCGATAAATTCCGGCGACATGTTGCGGACTTTGGTCGTCGGGAAAGGCCCTGGCGCAATTGCATTGACGCGCACATTGTCTTTGGCCCAATACACTGCCAAATGCCGCGTCAGATGGACCAAGCCACCCTTCAGGGCGTGGTAGTTAGGTGGGCTGTTGATAGGGAGATCGGTATAAGCGTCGGGATAGGACGCCACCACCCCGTACATGCTGGTGATATTGATGATGGACCCCGACGCCTTGCGGCTGCGCAGGTGATGCACGACCTCGCGCGCCAGCAAGAAATAGGCCGTCACGCCGGTGTGAAAGGCCTGGTCGAAGTCCTCGGCGGTCGCCGTATCAATCTTAGGCGCAGTCCCGCCATAGGCATTGTTGACCAAAATATCAATGCGCCCGGTACGCGCCACCACCTCTGCCACAAAAGCCGGGATGGTGTCGGTGTCGCCCTGGTTGAAGCCCAGCCCCACATGCCCTGTGCCGGGCAACGACGCCGCAAACTCCTCCGCCTGTCGCGCCTCGCGACTGGTCACCACCAGCCGTGCGCCCGCCTCCGCCAACGCGCGGCTCATGGCCGACCCCAGCCAGCCCGCCGCGCCCGTGACAATCGCCACCCGCCCTGTCAAGTCAAACAATGTCTGGATTGACCGCTCCGCTACGCTCATCTCCCCTCCTGTCTCTTCTTGTAGATCTGTTGTATACCTGCCTGGTGGGTCGCGCCGCCTCGATTCTGTCTGAAAAATCGTTATGCCGCCATCATGCTGAGGCGTACCCGAAGCATCTCCTCTGGTCCGATTACCGGGATTCTTCCCTTCGCCGCGCTCAGGGCAGGCAGCCTAGCGGCTCAAAATGACTATCTTCGACACTTGGCGATCAGACCATTTAGACACGACCTAGCTGAACAGCCAAGTAATCAGGCTGCGCCCCGACACCAATTCCACGCCGGTGATAAACAACAGCCCATAGACCACCCGGTTAAACCACTTATCGGTGAAGCTCCGGTTCAGATAGACTCCCAAGCGCACGCCTACATAGGCCAACGGCGACAAAATCAGGATAGTCGTCAAATTGCCCACACGCAGCAACCCCAGCAACGCGTAGGGAATCAGTTTCATCACGTTGAGCAGCGCAAAAAAGACCACGTTGGTCCCCACGAACACATCGCGCGGCAACATCTGCGGCAGCAAATAGATGGTGGCAGGCGGCCCGCCTGCATGAGCCAACGTCGAGGTAAAACCCGCTGCGCCGCCCATGGTCACCCCGACCCACGCCGGCGGGCGCATCTTCACCAGCGCGCCGAGGATCAAGCTGCGCCCCCCCTGATAGGCTACAAACGCCAGTGCCACCGCACCCAAGATGGACTTCAGAATGCGCTCGTTGTCGCTGAAATAGCCGAAGAGGAAGGCGCCCAACGCAATGCCCACCACCGCGCCGGGCAACATCAATGACAGACTGCGCCGGTCATAGATGCGCCAGTAGTGGCGCAGCGAGAAAATGTCGGCAATGATCAGCAGGGGTAAGAGGATAGAGGCTGCGTCGGTGACCGAGATGGTCAGAGCCATCAGGGGTGTCGCTACCGCGCCTACGCCGCCGCCGAAACCCGCCTTGGCAATTCCCACCAAGATGACGGCGAGCGCAGCGGTCACCCAAAACATCACGGGGTAGTCCGGTACGCTCACAGGAGTACTTTCTATGCTGCGCCGGTGTAATAGGGCTTACGCCCGACGCATCCGGGCGATGCGTCCCCGCTATTGTAGCCCGTCGTTGCCAAAGCCCAAAACCGGCCCGGCGCCAAACAATTGCACCGGGCGCGAAGCCGTTTTATTTACGCTGCACGCTGGGGTACACTACCGCTGTCCGCGCCGTCGCGCAGCTTGCCGCAGCGGTCGGAACGATCCGGTACCCTTGACCAAGAGGAACGCCATGACCCGCGAACGCTTCACCCAAGAACTGAATCAACTGCGCGACCAGATCATCACCATGGGCAGCTATGTTGCCGAGGAATTACGCTACGCCCTGGCTGCGCTTACCGAACTGGACCTCACCAAAGCCGGCTATGTCACCAGCCTGGACAAGCAAGTCAACCAGATCCGCTTTGCCATTGAAGAGCGCTGCTTTCTCATCATCGCCATGCAACAACCTGCTGCCGGGGACCTGCGTCTGGTCTTTGCCGCTGCCAACATGATCGTAGACCTGGAGCGCATGGGTGATCAGGCCAAAGGCATCGCCAAACTCATCCCGCAACTCAAGCTCCATCCCAATATCCAGCGCCCCAGTGAGTTGGACGACATGGGCAAGCTCGTAGCCGCCATGCTTCACGACGCGCTGCGCGCCTACGCCGACGGCGACATTGCCCTCTCCCAAAATGTTGCCGGTCGTGACCCGGAGGTAGACTCGCTCTACGCCAACGTCTTCACCCAGATCATGTTTATGCTCGCCCAATCCACCGACCCGGAACACGTGCGCGTGATCTACGAAATGCTCCGCTGCGCGCGCGAGTTGGAACGCTTCGGCGATCTGGTGTGCAACTTCGCAGAACGCAGCATCTACCTGGTCACCGGCTCCATGCCCAGCGACAGCCATACTGCGGACCTGCCCGGCTTTAAGCGCGAATTGTAGCCAACACGTCGCCCAGGGTAGCCATCCCCTGCTCCACCAGGGCGACGTCGGCCTGGGACCCCATATGACCGATGCGAAAGACTTTGCCCGCCAGCGGCCCATAGCTACCGCCCACGACCATCCCCCGCTCGCGCAGGCAGCGATCCAGCGCTGCCCAGGTCACGCCATCGGGCACACGCACCGCGGTCACGGTCGGAGAACAAGCCGCCTCATCGCGCGGCCAAAGGGCCAACCCCAGTTCGCGCACGCGCCGGCGGCAGAGCGCCGCCACCGTCGCGTGCCGGTCGTAAACTGCCTGTAACCCCTCGGCAGCCAGGCTGTCCAACGCCACCGCCAGCCCTGCCAGCGCATGCCAGTTGTGCGTATAGGGGAGATAGCGGTCCGCCACCGCGGTGCGCCACGGCGCCAGCGCGTCATACCCCACATAGCCCACCTCGGCGATAGCCTCCCACGCCCGCGCGCTGATGCTCACCATGCACAGATCGGGCATCAGGCTCAATACCTTCTGGCTGCCCAACAACCCCAAATCAATGCCCCACGCGTCTACCAACACCGGCGTCCCCCCGGCGCTGGCAACGAAATCCACATAATAGAGCGCGTCCACCTCGCGACAGACCGCCCCGACCTCCGCCAATGGATTCAGCGTGCCGCTCGGCGTCTCGCAATGTACCACCGTGACCAAGCGCGGGCGTACGCGGCGCACTACCTCCGCCACACGCCCCGCGTCCAGCACCTCGTCATAGCCGAAGTCCACCGTCTCCACTTGCGCGCCCAGTTGCCGCGCCATGTCGGCAAAGCCATCACCGAACACGCCGGTCGCCACCGCGACCACACGGTCCCCCGGGCGCAGCACGCTTTTCATCGCCGACCACAGCGCCAGCATCCCCTCGCCGGAAAGGATCGCGATGTCATTGGCGGTCGCCAGCATTTCGCGCAGCCCAGCCTCGCACCGGCGATAGAGCGCAAAGAACTCCTCCTCCAGGTCCGCGCTGCCATAATCCACCCCATACGCGGCACGCACGGCAGCCGGAATACTCACCGGTCCCGGCGCCAACGGAATCGTGTAGGTTTCCATCGTGTGACCTTCTTTCGGTTGAGGGTTCCTATCGGCGCGCCGCCCGCGCCCAGCGTCAGGGACGGGTCTGCCGTTTGACAAGCGCAAGGCTTCGGGGTTCAATGGCAACGAGGGTGTTCCGCTGTCCACCTGATTCGAGTCGCCATGCCCGCCATTCTACCCGCCAACCACACCGCCGCCAAACTGTTCCTCACCGGTCCTTACGGTAGCGGCAAGACCACGCTCGCCATCGAACACATCCGCCGCCTCTTGGGCCGCGAACGGACGCGTAGCGACGAAATTCTGGTGCTGGTTCCCCAGACCACCCAGGGGCGTGCCTATCGCGCGGCCTTGCGCGGCCCTGCTGCACCCCCCGGTCCGCCCGTCAAGATCACCACCATCAACGGCTTGGCGCGCGAGGCGGTAGAACTCTATTGGCCCTTGATCGCCCCCGGCGCAGGCTTCCGTGACCCGCAGCGCGAGCCGGTCTTCCTCAATCTGGAGACCGCCCAGTATCACATGCGCGCACTGGTCGAGGCTGCCATCAGCCTGGGCGACTTTGACGGCCTAACCATTGACAAAAATCGCATCATCAGCCAAGTGCTGGACAACCTCAACAAGGCTGCGCTCCACGGCTTCACCACCGAGCAAGCCTACGCGCGCCTGGAGTTGGCAGTCCCTGCGGGCGAACAACGTACCAAGCGCCTCAACGCGCTGCGTGCTGCCCGCCGCGTCAGCGATTCCTTTCGCGCACTTTGCCTAGAGCGCTCGCTGGTGGATTTCAGCCTGCAAACCGAACTGTTCCGCCACCACATTCTCACCAACCCCTGGAGCCGGACCCACCTCTTTCGGAGCCGCCGCCATCTGGTCGTGGACAATGTGGAGGAGCAAAACGCGCTCGTCCATGAGCTTGTGCGCCAATGGTTACCGCACCTGGAAAGCGCGCTTCTCATCCATGACGAGGATGCAGGCTACCGTCTCTTCCTGGGCGCGGACCCCCAGGGCGCTGCACGCCTGGCAGAGGTTTGCGAAGCAACCATCCACAGCGAAACACCGGTCACGGTCTCCCCTGCTCTGCGCGCCACGGCAAGTCGCGTTCACCGTCTCCTTGCGCCCGGTCCCAAGCCGCCACTTACCGAGGAGGACGGGCCTGAACACGCCCTAGTAGTGCCGGACGAGACCCCGCGCTTCTACCCGCAGATGATCAGTTGGGTGGTGGATCAAGTCGAGCGCCTTGTCCACCGCGAGGGTCTCCCCGCCGGGCAGATCGCCATCGTCGCACCCTTTGTCAACAACGCCC
Source organism: uncultured Litorilinea sp. (assembly GCA_937922105.1). Taxonomy (GTDB): domain Bacteria; phylum Chloroflexota; class Anaerolineae; order Caldilineales; family Caldilineaceae; genus QEUY01. The sequence continues at coordinate 1,276 of CAKZVN010000216.1, read as the reverse complement.
TGCGCTTCAGTCTACAGACTGCGTTGGAACGCCGCGGCATCCGCTCCGCCACCCACCGCCCCAGCCGCGCGCTGCAAGACGAACCGGCAGCGCGCTGCCTATTGACCCTGGCGCGCCTAGCCCATCCTCTGTGGGGCATGGCTCTGCCGCAAGCCGACGTGGTGATGGCCCTCCAGTTAGCCATCCGCCGCCTGGACCCCATCCGCGCCGCGCTCTTGGTGCGCATCGTCTACCCCGCGCGCAAGGCGACCATAGAACTCGCCCGCTTCGCCGGTCTCAACCCCGCCATGCAACAACGTATCACCTTTGCCGCGGGTGAAGCCTTTGATCTCCTGCGCGATTGGATTTACGCCTATCGCGCCGAACCGGAAGTCCTGCCCCTGGACCAATTCTTCGCCCGCCTCTTCGGTGAAGTTCTCAGCCGTCCCGGTTTCGGCTTCCACGACGACTACGACGCGGCCCGCATCGCCAACCAACTCATCGAATCGGCGCGCAACTTCCGTTGGTCGCTGCAAGAAACCCTGTTGACCCAGCCGGACCCCGCCCTTGCCCGACACGCCGGAGAAGCCTATGTCCAGCTGATCACCTCCGGCGCCTTCGGCGCGCTGTACGCCCCCGGCTGGCAAGAGCCGGAAGACGCCGTCTTCATCGCCCCCGCCTACACCTTTCTCATGCGCAACCGCACGGTTGCCGTCCAGTTTTGGCTCGACATCGGCGCATCCGGCTGGTGGGAACGTCTCTATCAACCCTTGACCCACCCCCACGTGCTGACCCAGCATTGGCCCGCTGCCCAACCGTGGACCGACCTGGACGAATACCAAACGCGCCAAGAGATCATGCGCCGCGTGTTATTGGGTCTGATTCGCCGCACCACGCAGCGCATTTACCTGGGGATCAGCCAATATGCCGAGAACGGAATCGAGCAGCAAGGCCCCATGCTGCGCCTAATCAACCGCATCTTGCGCACGCCGCACGCGGTCTGAGCGGCTCTCCCGACCACGCGAAAGCCCGGCGCAACGGGCGTCGCACCGGGCTTTCCTGAGACGCCGCCGAGGAGGGGTTCTTTGGCGTCTTCACAACAGCGCATTAACAGTTTGACAATATGAGATTAAACGACAATTAAACGAGTTTGAGCGCAACGTGAGAGCGCCGCGCGTTCATTTGGGAGTCGCAGCACGCAATCGTATACTGAAGAGCATGATTCGCCTTTTGCGCCGGCGCGCCGCGCTCGCTCTCCTGCTGTCCTTCTATCTGGTTGAAGGCCTCGGTTTAACGC
>CAKZVN010000215.1 GCA_937922105.1 uncultured Litorilinea sp. | reverse complement strand
CACAGCCCCCCGCTCGCGCTGTCACAGGAAGGAAACTTGGGTCGCTTGACGGCGGTGACAAGGACCTCATCTGGTCCATGCCACCGTCCTCTGGAGGTTCTAGTTGCCGGGAATCACCAACACCTGGCCCACGTAGATCATGTTGGTGTTGCGGATGCCGTTAGCCGCGGCCAAGCGTTGCACATCCACCCCATACCACAGCGCGATCATGCTGAGACTATCCCCGCGCTGCACCGTGTAGGTTGTCTGCGCGCCCCCCGCCGGGCGCCCAGGCCCACTCGCGGCCTGGGCGGGAGCCGCCGTCGCGCCCACGGCACCCGGACGCCCCGCAGGCGGGCGTGTTGCCGGTCCGCCCATCACCGGGCCGCCGCTTGCGGGGCCGCTCATCGCTGGGCCACTCATGGCAGGACCGCCCATCGGCCCCGTGCCCTGGACCGGGCCTGCCGCGGGCCGTGCCACCGGCACCGCGCTGGGCATCACAGGACCCGCCGCCGGTCCTCCGCCACACCCCGGAATGGTCAGCTGCTGGCCCGCGTAGATCATATTCGGGTTACGGATGCCGTTCGCCTGGGCAATCGCCGCCGCAGTCACGCCGTAGCGCTGCGCAATCCGGCTCAACATGTCGCCCGGCTTCACTGTGTAGACACACGCGCCGCCCACCGGGCCGCCGCTGCCGGGGCCGACCGGCCCCCCCACGCCCGGCCCCACCGGCCCACCATAGCCGTGGCTCGGCCCGCTCGGATGGCACGGCACCACTTTGATGGCATCCACATTAAAGTCCAACTCCACGTCGGTCACCGCCCACTTGTTCCACGCCCGGATGAAGAGCACCACATTCGGTCCGGGCGCAGTGAAGCGCGCCTTGTAGAGCGCCATGGGACCGGGTTGCGTGCGCTGATAGATATCGCCCAAGTCCATCTCGGTCCACTCTTTGACCGTGCGCCAATCCGCCTCGTGCGAAATGCCCCACTGGGCGGCAAAGCGATATGGCTCCTGCTCGTTGCCTTCCCCGCGCAACAGGCCGCGCAGGCTCAGTTCATAGGTCGCGCCCGGGTGCAAGCCGCCGATGCGCTGGTAGATGCCCGCGTAACGGTCCGCGTCCGGCGGGTAGATGCGCTTGGTGTTGATCTCGATCAACTGCCCATTCTTGCCGTCCGCGACCACCACATCCCATTGCTCCTGATAGAAGCCGTAGGCCGCCGCGCCGCCATTGGTGAACGCGCCCCAGCCCTTGCCCACGTCGCCCAGAGCGGTGCTGTTAAAGCCCTGCTCAAAGCTACCGTTGTAGACATAGTCCGGCCCGCCACAGACCGCGCTCTGATCCGCAGGCGGCAAGCTCGGCGCGACCGGCCCATGCCCGCCGCCCACCGGGCCGCCGTAACTCGGACCGCCATAGACCGGCCCGCCAATCGCAGGACCACCGTACACCGGACCACCGACCGCCGGGCCACCCGGCATCACCGGCCCGCCGATACCGGGGAACGGGATGATGGGCGCATGATAGGCCGGCCCAACCAGCGCAATGTCGTCCAGGTTGACATCCAGTTCCTCATACGCCATGCCCCACTTCTTCCACACGCGCACAAAGACCGTGATCGCGCCGCTGTTGGGCACCACCGTAGTCTGGAAATGGCTGATAGACCCCGGCTCCGTGCGCGGGTAATAGGTATACCAACCCGTGTCGGTCCAGTTCTTCACCTCGCGCCAGTCGCCGTGCGGGCCGTCCAGCCACCCCACCTGCACCACATAACGCCAGGGGTCGCCCTCCATGTTGGTCGTGCGGATCACCCCGCGCAGCGAGAGTTTGTAGCGCGCGCCGGGCACGACTTTGGCCGTCTGGTAGATACCCGCATAGCGGTCGTTGGAGGGCGCATCAAACCCGAAGGTGTTGATTTCAATCAACTGGCTGTGCTTACCCTCGGCAACCACCGGCGCCCACTGATCGTCATAAAAGCCGTAGTTCGCCGCGCCGCCATTGGTAAAGCAGCCCCACTGTACGCCCACATCACCGCAACCCGGCACCGAGTAGAAGCCGTGCTCAAAGCCGCCGTTGCCGAGCACGTTGACTTCCGCCGCGCTGGTCATACGCGGTAACAGCGCAACCACGCCCAACAGCGCCGCCGCCACCAGACCGGCGATCAGACCGATCACCCGCCGCCGTCGCGGCGTCATCCGGCGCGCGCGCACCCGTAGACCGGAAACCGTCCGGCCGATTTGGGAAGATAACTGGTCCAACATGAGAGGGTCCTCCTTGAGTTCAGCGAAAAAACACACACCACAATATCCTGGTTGGTTGCCGCAACCCGCCGTGCAGGCCGTTTCTGCACCGCGGTGATGGTTTCATGCTGGATCGCCCCCAGGCCGGCTACCGCTTCCGGCAGCGCGGTCTCATTTTCTTAGGTCGAAGGCGTCGGGTACCCTGGTGGGGCCGGGACGGGTCTTGGCGGAAACGCCTGCCGGACAACAGGTGCTTCACTCCCATTCCGGGTGGGTACTATCTGTCATGACGTAAGTTGCGGCGCCTAGATACGCGCAAAATGCGAAAATGACACAGGAATTGGGGAAAGTGGGGAAAATTCGCAAGAAAAAAGCCGTGCAGCCCGCCCGAAGGCGGTCTACACGGCTTGCCGTCGTCAATATGTTTGCCGATCTCCGGCGCATTGCTGCGCCGTTCAACCTTAGGCCCGCGCCGACAAACGCCGACCTAGCTCACGCAACGTCTCCTCCAACACCAGCACAGCCTGCCAGTATTCGTCCAGATGCACATGCTCATGGGGCGTATGATCTAAGCTGCTATCGCCGGGACCATACGCCACAATCGGACAGCCCCACACCGGTGCGACCACATTCATGTCGCTGGTCCCGGTTTTGACCACAAAGCCGGGCTTGGCTGCGGGCGCCACCACGCGCAGCGCGGCCAAAAAACTCCCCACCAACAGCGGGTCGCGTGGGCTACGCCACGTCTGTTCATAGCCGCGCAACACCAGTTCTGCCTCCAGCCCGCCAGCTGCATAGGACCAGGTCAGCGCTTCGGCCTCCGGTAGCGCGTGAGGCGGCGCATGGTTGCCGTTGCAGCGCGCATTGGCCCACGCGATTAGTTCCCCCGCCAGTGCGACCGCATTGAAGTCCGGCGGCAAGCGCAACCCGATCTGTACCGTCACGCGGTCGCGCAAGTCGGCTGTCGTATCGGTGTGGATACGGCGCAGGCTGGGCATCAGCTGGTCGAACGCGCGCACTCCCTCCCCGTTGTGCCGCGCTGCCAGATCGCGGATGAAATTCCACAACTCTACCGCTACGGTCGCAATCCCGGCTTCCGGCCCCGCCGAGTGGGCCATGGGCTGCGTCGCGGTCAACTCCACCAGCAGCCGCCCCTTATAGCCCAACGTGATCCGGTGCGCGCCGCTCGGCTCGCCGATGATACAGACCGCGGGCACCGGGTCGGTGACGCCGTTGAAGCGTGCCCGGATCGCGCGTGCGCCCTTCGAGGTGGCGGCTTCCTCCTCCACTGCGCCCACCACCACCACGCGCACACCCTGCGCACGTGCCCAGGCATCACCCAGCCGCGCCGCCGCAACCACAAAGGTCGCCAACGACCCTTTCGCATCCACGCTGCCGCGCCCGAACAAGACGCGCCCCGCCTCCGTGCACTCGACGCGCACGGGAATCGCGCCGGGCACCGTGTCTATGTGGCCCAAGAGCATCACCACGGCAGGCGCGTCCGTCGCGCCCAGCTCGCCGACCGCGTTACCCGCCGCGTCCACATAGGCGCGAGCATAGCCCACCGCTGCCATCTGCTCCGCCAGCCACGCCGCAGCGGTCTCTTCCTGGGTCGAAAGCGACGGGATGGCGACCAGTCCTTCCAGCAGCGCCTCGGCGCGGACGCGGTCCATCGGCGCGACCTCGCTCATGCCGGCAACACCGCCGCCAACGCGGCGACGCCCTCGTCAATCTCCGTCTCGCTTACAACGAGCGGCGGCAAGAAACGAATCACATTGCTGCCCGCGGGCAAAGCCAGCACGCCATGGTCGTCCATGAGCGCCTTGATGTAGCGCCCCGACTTCTCACGCAATTCAATCCCCACCATCAGCCCCAGCCCGCGTATCTCGCGCACAATCGGGCGATCACCGATGGCATCGTGCAATCGCGCGAAAAAGTACTCGCCCAGGGCTGCCGCGCGCTCGATCAGGCCCTCACGTTGATACGTGCTGATCGCCGCCAAGCCCGCGGCACACGCCAGGGGATTGCCGCCGAACGTCGTGCCGTGCGCGCCCGCATAGAGCGACTCATGCACCCGGTCCGTATAGGCAATTGCGCCCATGGGGAAGCCGCCGCCCAGCCCCTTCGCCAGGCATAGAATATCGGCTTCCAGCCCGCAATGGTCGCCGCCGAACCATGCGCCCGTGCGCCCGAAGCCTGTCTGAATCTCATCCACCATCAAGAGTGCACCCCGCTGGCGACAGAGTTCCTGGGCGCCGCGCAAAAACTCGGCCTGTCCCACATGCACGCCGCCCTCGCCCTGCACCGGCTCCAGCACCACCACCGCGGTGGAATCGTCCACCGCCGCCGCCAGCTTCTCCAAGTTGTTGTAGGGCACGTGGGTCACTTCCAGCAGCGGCTCGAAGGGCTTGCGATACTTCGGCTCCCAGGTCAGCGAGACCGCGCCGACGGTGCGCCCGTGAAAGCTGCGCATGGCTGCCACAATGCCCGTGCGCCCGGTCGCCAAGCGCGCAAACTTCAGCCCGCCGTCAATCGCCTCCGCGCCGCTATTGGCCAAAAAGATGTGCTGTAAATGGCTGGGCAGCACCTCCGCCAACTTGGCCAAAAAGCGCGCGCGTGTATCGTTGTAGAGGAAATTCGGGCAAGCCATGAGCGTGTGCGCCTGCTGCGCGATGGCTGCGCTCAAGACCGGGTGGCTATGGCCCAACATGGCAACCCCCTGGGCCGCGGTCAAATCCAAGTAGCTGCGCCCGTCGGCATCCCACAGACGACAGCCTGCCCCGCGCACAAAGACCGCCTCCCCACGGCGCTGGGTTGTCCCGCCCGCTAGCCGCTCCTCCACCGCCGCCAAGCTCTCCACCATTGCCTCTTGCATCCCCGTTTCTCCTTCGCGCGTGCGCCTGGAACCGTTGCGGTCGTCTGCGGCGTGCCCCACGGCTACGCGATCTGCGTGCCGCCCCCGGCAAGCGCCTGGCTGATGGGCGATTCGATACGTCCGTCGGCAAAGATCACCCGCTGCACTCCCTCGCCGATGGCTTCCACCGCGCCCATGACCTTTTTCTTCATGCGCCCTTCGGCATACTGCATAAAGTCGTCGGCCTTGGCGCGTGGAATGGCGCGGATCAACGTGCTCTCATCCGGGTAGTTACGCAACAGGCCCGGCACGTTGGACAAAATGACCAACGCCTCGGCATGAAACGCCGCCGCCACCATGGCAGCCGCGCGGTCACCGTCCACGTTGATGGCCTCGCCCTGTTCGGACGCGCCAGGCGGCGTCAAGACCGGAAAGTAGCCGGCGTCCAACAACAGCTGCAACAGCCCGGTGTTCACCCGCTCCACCGTGCCGGTCCAGTCGTCGCGCAGCACGGCCCGCTTGCCGTTGATGCGCACACGCAGCGTATCCTTGCGCTTGCCCTCAAAGATGCGCCCGTCCAGCCCACTCAGACCGACCGCATTGACGCCTGCGCGCTGGAACTTCTCCACCCACATCTTGTTGAGTTGACCGCAATAGACCATCTCGAAGATCTCCAGCGTGCGCCGGTCGGTGCGCCTGCTCACATAACCGCTCTCGCTGGTCACGAACTCCGGCGGGTGACCCAACTGTTCCGCCACCTCGTTGGTCGTTTCCGCGCCGCCGTGCACCAGCAACAGCGGTTTGCCTGCCGCGTGCAGCGCCGCTACGTCCGCCACAATGGCGTCAATGTTCAGGTCCTTGCCGCCGCCTACTTTGATGACAATCATGTCCTGCTCCCTCGTGAACCGCCTTGCCCGCGGTTAGATGGGATGCAACCCCGCAAAGCCCAGTCCGGTGGTCTCCTCCCAGCCGCGCATCAAATTAAGACATTGTAGCGCCGTGCCCGCCGCGCCCTTCATCAGATTGTCAATCGCCGCCATCGCCACCACGCGCCCGCTGCGCTCGTCCAGTTCGAAGCCCACGTCGGCATAGTTGCTGCCCGACAGAATTTTCGGCTCCGGGTAGCGATAGATGCCGGTACGCTCCTTGACAATGCGCACAAACGGCTCATCACGATAGACCTGCCGATAGGCGCGCCACAGGTCCTTCTCGGTCACGCCCGGCTTGACGAAAAGATGCGCAGTCGCCAAGACCCCACGCACATTGTCCACTGCGGTCGCGCTGAGATGGACTTCCGTCTCCACCCCCGCCAAGCGCGCGGCCTGCAAGATTTCCGCAGTGTGGCGGTGTCCGGTCGGCGCGAAGCTGCGCATGACCCCCGCGCGCTCCGGGTGATGGGTGGCATCGCTGGATTTGTTGCCTCCCTCGCTGGACCCGACCTTGACCTCGCAAACGATACCGCGACCGGCGTCGAGCAAACCCTCGCGCAGGAGGGGCCAAATCGCCAAGTTGGTCGCGGTGGCGTTGCATCCCACACCGCTCACATAATTCGCCGTGCGAATCTCGGCACGGTGCAGTTCCGGCAGTCCATAGACAAACTTCGCCAGCCAGGCCGGGTCCGCGTGCGGTTTGCCATACCAACGGTCATAATCCGCCGGATTGCGCAGCCGGAAGTCCGCGCTCAAATCCACGATCTGGGGCGCCAGCGCGGCAAACTCGTCCATACGCGCCATTGCGCCGCCGTGGGGCAAGCCCAGAAAGAGCACATCGCACGCCTCCAACTCGCTTGCCGCCACGAATTGCAGCCGCGTCCGCCCGCGCAAGTTGGGGTGCGTGAAGTGGACAAAGTTTCCCGCGTTGCGCTCGCTGGTCACCTGCGCCACCTCGATGTGCGGGTGATCTAGCAGTAAGCGCAGCAGTTCGCCGCCCACGTACCCCGATGCGCCGACGATCGACGCTCGTATCTTCTCTGCCATGCGCCTGTCCCGTTGTCTAGTCTTCGCACGTCAACGACACCGCTTGATACGCCTTGACCCCGTTGGACCACCCGTTGGCTGCGGCCCATCCTTCCTGCGCCACGCGCAGACAGAAATCCACCATGCGCCCCGGAATATCTACCCCGGTAGGCGCAATGCTGTTGCGAAACTCCATGGTGTAGTTGACTTCGTTGACCAACAAGCCGCGGTCCGGGTCCTCCAGCACATCAATCGCCACAATGCCGCCGCCCACTGCGCGGCCCGCCGCCACGCAGATCTCGTTTAATTCCGGCGTCACCGGGCAATTGCTGGACTTGCCGCCGCGCGCCGTGTTGGTGATCCAATGCTCCGAGTTGCGGTAAATGGCGCAGATGGTCTCGTCGCCCACCACAAAGGCGCGAATGTCGCGCATGGGCTTGCGGATATATTCCTGGATGTAAAAGATGCTGTGGTGATAGGTCCCCAGCACCTCCTTGTGTTCCAAGATCGCCTCCGCAGCCTCGCGGTCGTTGATCTTGCTCAACAGCCGACCCCAGGACCCCACCGCCGGCTTCAACACCACCGGATAGCCAAGCTCCTCAATCGCGCGCAGCGCGCTCTCGCTGGAGTAGGCGATCAGTGTGCGCGGGGACGGTACACCCGCCGCCGACAGCGCGCTGGTGGTCTGGAGCTTGTTGCCGCAAATGTCCGCAACTTGCGCCGTGTTCACCGTCGGTACGCCGCGGTCGTTGAGGATACGCAGGCTATAGAGCGCACGGCTGTGGTTGATACAGCGCTCCACCACCAGATCATATCGGCTCAACTCCTCGGTCGAATGGTCACGCGCGGTGATGTCGAAAATCAGGTCGCGGTCATCCAACAGGTCAATGCTCACCCCGCGCCGCTCAAAGGCCTCGAAGAGCAGCTTCTCCTCCACACGCACCCGGCTATACAGGATGCCGACGCGC
>CAKZVN010000214.1 GCA_937922105.1 uncultured Litorilinea sp. | reverse complement strand
CGTTATCTCGACCCCAACGACGGCGACGCGGTGGTCATCGGCAAGGGGCTAGCGGACCTGTTGGGGGTCAGCGTGGGAGATCGTGTGACCCTGCTGGGACGCAGCCGCAACGAGATGATGCGCCAGCGCACCATGACCGTGGTGGGCATCTATGATCTGGGCATGGCGGAGGCCGAAAAGGGCATGGTCTTCATCACCTTGCCCGCGGCCCAGACGCTCTATAACCTGCGCGACCAGGCGACCGAAGTTGCGATCTTGCTCCGCAACGTGGGTCAGGAGCAGACGGTGGTCAACGCGCTGCGCCAAGCCTTCCCCCATCTGGAAGTAGACTCATGGGATACCCTGCGCCCCGAACTGCGCCAACTCATGGACACCAAAGCGAGTGTCTCCGTCTTCTTCAGCTTCATCGTCCTGCTGATCGCCAGCATCGGCATCCTCAACCTAATGCTCATGGCGGTCTTCGAGCGCACACGCGAGATGGGCATCCTAGCTGCGCTGGGCATGAAGGGACGTCAGATCATGGGCCTCTTCCTGTGGGAGGGTGCGCTGATCGGTGCGGTCGCCGCGGTGATCGGCTGCACCCTGGCGACACTCCTGCTCATGGTCCTGGGCCGCGAAGGCTTGGACTTTTCCGCGGTCGGCGGCATGGGTGGTGAAGCCGTTGCGCTCATGGGCGACCGCATCTACCCGAGCTACAGCTTTGCCAACACGCTCGGTCGCGGGGTGGCGGTGGCGTTGATCGCGGCCTTGGCGGCTTTCTATCCCGCCTGGCAGGCTGCGCGCCAAGAGCCGGCGAAAGCCTTGCACCATGTCTAGCGCGCCTGCTTGCGCCCAGGGGCAAACGGGGTGAAAAGGAAACCGAATCATGGCTTTGACAAAATTTTGGCTGATGGCTTATCGCGATCTCGGGCGAAACCGGCGGCGCTCTCTCTTCTCGCTGATCGCCGTGGCGTTGGGGTTGGGCTTGCTGATCCTGCTCCACGGCTATCTGGCGGGGGTGATCGGCGAGTCACTGGACAACGACATTCGCCTGCGCACCGGGCATGTGCAAATACGCGCCGAGTCCTATCCCGAAGAGAAGCTCAGTCTACAATGGCAAGAGCTGGTGGCAGAGCCGCAGAGCGTCGCCGCGGCAGCACTGGCGCTGCCGGGTGTCCGCGCGGCTGCGCCTACGCTCTGGGCGACCGCCATTCTCAACACACGTGACGACTCGGTGGGAATGCGGCTGCAAGGGATCGAGCCGGAGTCCGCGCTCTATGACCCCATCCGCGTCGCGCTGACCGCGGGCGACTATCTCGCAGCCGACGACCGCGGCGGCATCCTGCTGGGCCGTCGTTTGGCCGCGTCGCTGGGATTAGGGGTGGGCGACGCAGTGAACCTCAGTGTGATCAACGCCGACGGGCAGCCCGACGACGCAATTTTCACCATCCGCGGCCTCTTTGACAGCGGCGTGCCGACCTACGACGAAAGCACGGTCCTCATGCCTTTGGCCCGCGCCCAAGCCTTGACCAACACCCCGCGCCACGCCAGCGCGGTCATCCTGCTCTTACAGCGCCAAGAGGACGCCCCAACCATCGCGGCACAGCTGCGCCAAGCAGGCTACCATGCGCTCACCTGGCGAGACCTTAACCAAGTGCTGCTCCAGACGTTAACCTGGGCCTTCAACTTCTATTACCTGCTGGACGCCATCGTCATGGCGGTGGTCGCGGTGGTGATCGCCAACACGCTGCTCATGGCTGTCTTCGAGCGTTTCCGCGAGGTGGGCATTCTGGGTGCGCTAGGCATGAAGCGCCGCCAGATCATGCTCATGTTCTTGCTCGAGGCGCTGCTCTTGGGCATCGGCGGGGTAATCGTCGGCGTGGTGCTCGGGTCGGCGGGGGTCGCCTACTTCGCGGTCAACGGTCTCTATCTGGGCGAGGCGGCAGCCTCCAGCGCCGGTTCGGTGGCATTGGGGTCCACCATCCACTTCCGCTTTGTGCCCGATGTCTTTGCCCAATTGTCGCTGGCGACGCTGGGCATCATCCTGCTGGCGTCGCTCTACCCGGCGTGGTTCGCCGCGCGCCAGGAACCGGCGGTCGCGCTGCGCGCCCAATAGCGCGCAGGGTAACGACAACGACCATGAACTCTACGCCCTGGGGAGCATCTGCGTTGAGATGTACCCCTGTGCGAGCAACAAAGGAGCTAACTTTGATGGAAATCATCCGCTTGGAAAATGCCACCAAGACCTATCGCATCGGTGACGTGACGACGCGCGCGCTGGACGGTGTAAGCCTGAGTATCGGCGCCGGGGAGTTCACAACCCTGGTGGGGCCGTCCGGCTCCGGCAAGACCACCTTGCTCCAACTGATGGGCTGTCTCGACCGGCCCGACAGCGGGCGTGTCTTCATCAACGGGCAGGATGTGACGCGCCTCAGTGCAGACCGCCGCGCCGATCTGCGCCGCCAGGTCATCGGCTTCATCTTCCAGTTCTTTGCGCTGGTCCCGGTTTTGAGCGCCTATGAAAACGTGGAGTTGCCGTTGTTGCTCAACGGCGTGGGCGCCAAGCAGCGCCGCGCGCGGGTGATGGAATTGCTGGACGCCGTGGGCTTGGCCCACCGTGCCAACCATCGCCCGCCCCAGATGAGCGGCGGCGAGCAGCAGCGCGTTGCCATTGCCCGCGCCCTGGCTCCCAACCCGTTGATGGTCTTAGCCGACGAGCCGACCGCCAACCTGGACACCGCCAATGGCGAACAGGCCTTGCGCATCATGCAGCGGCTCAACGAGCAGACCGGCACGGCGTTCATCTTCGCCACCCACGACCCGCGGGTGGTCGCCTTTGCCCGCCGGGTGGTACGCCTGCGTGACGGGCGCATCCTCGACGACGGGTTAGGCGTCGTGCCTGCGGACGCCGCCGGCACACCCGCGGCAACGCAACCGGCAGGCGTGGTCTAGGTAGACGGACGCCACGCTAAAGGACCGACCATGAGCCGCCGATTTTGGTGGAGTACACTGTTCCTGGTCTGGGTCACCCTCGCCGGGTGTACCCAGCCCGCACCCACCCCTGTGCCGGTGGTTGCGCCCACCCCGGTGCCCGTTATCCCGCTCAACCCCGCGGGAGGCGTGGTGCGCGCATCGGGCAAGGTGCTGCCCTTCCAGGCAGCTAAACTGGGCTTCCCCTCCGCGGGCCGCGTGGCAAGCATCGCCGTCAGCGTGGGCGATACGGTCGCCGCGGGCGATCTGCTCATCGGACTGGACGACGCCGCCGCCCAAGCCATTGTAGCCCAAGCGCGCGCGGCATTGGCGCGCGCCGAAGCCAATCTCGCAGATGTGCGCGCCGGACCACGTCCCCAACAGATTGCCGCGGCCCAGGCACGCTTAGATGCCGCGCAGGCCCACCTGGCGCAACTCACTGAGGGGCCGCGGCCCGATGAAATCGCCGCAGCCCAGGCAGCACTCGCCGCGGCCCAGGCGCGCTACGATGCGCTCTATGGCGAACCTGACCCCGCGCTGGTCGCCTCGGCCCTCGCCCAGGTACAGCAGGCCCAAGTCGCGCTCAACCGCCTGCTTCACCCCGTCGACGCCGCGCAGATCGCGCAAGCCGAGGCGCAAGTCCGCAGCGCGCAGGCCGAACTGGATTTGCTCTTGGCTGCGGCGCGCCCCGAAGCCGTGGCGGCTGCCGAAGCCACGGTCGCCGAAGCCGAGGCTGCGTTGCAGCGCGCCCTCGCCGACTTGACCAATACACGCCTGGTAGCGCCCTTTGCGGGTACCGTGGCGACCCTGGAAGTCAACCTGGGCGAAATGGTCGTGACCGGCCAGACCGCGCTCATCCTCGCCGACCTGGGGCGCTTGCAAGTGGAAACCAGCGATCTCAGCGAGCGCCAAGTGGTGCGGGTGCGCGCCGGTCAGCCGGTGACAGTACGCGTGGGCGCGCTGGGCATGGAGACGCCCGGTCGCGTGGCGCGCATTGCGCCGCTTGCCAACGTGGTCGGCGGTGATGTGGTCTATAGTGTGCGCATTGATCTGGAAACCCAACCGCCGGACCTGCGTTGGGGCATGAGCGTAGACGTCGAGATTGACACCGACTGACCGCACCCGCCGCACCTGTCCAACAACCGGTTTGGCGTGCACTACCTTGCGAGGAAAGTGTATTACAAAAAAATAGTGAACTCGGTGCTCCGGTCTATAGAACGGCTGCGCGAATGGTTGACGCTGAGCGCGGCCCGTGCTACCATCAGGACAGTCGGCGCCGGCGGGGCGGCGCCCCCGGTCGAGCCAAGCGGCTCACCGGCGGAGTACAAACCAGGGTACGGATAGGTACAACCACCGATGAGCGTCATCACCATCTCACGGCAACTGGGCAGCTTAGGCGACGAAGTCGCGGCAGAGATTGCCGCGCGCCTGGGCTATCGCGTGGTGGGTCGCGACTTGATCTATGAGGCAGCACGGCGCGCGCATACGCCGGAGATGGCGCTGGAAGTGATTGACGAACTGGGGCTGTTGGGGGTGGCGCCCTCCCCCGAGGCCGAGCAAGCCTATAACGAAGCCATCCGCGCCATCATGTTGGAGCTTGCCGAAGCCGGCAATGTGGTGATCGTCGGGCGCGCCGGCTGCGTGGTGTTGAGCGACTACCCCGCGGCCCTGCATGTGCGTGTCGTGGCGCCGCCCGCGCTGCGCGCCCACCGTGTCGCCCAAGAAAAGGGTGTGAGCACCGCCGCTGCCCTCGCCCAAGTCGAGGTCAGCGACCGCATGCGCGCGCTCTATCTGCGCCGCTTGCATGAAGCCGACTGGGACAATACCGCGCTCTTTGACTTGGTGGTCAACACGCGGCGGCTGACGGTGGACGATGCCGCTACCCTCATCTGTCTTGCCCATCGGGCGCGCCGGCTCGCCCCCGCCGGTGACGCCGCCGAACCCATAGGAGGAGTCGCTTGAGCGAACCCCAAGCGCACCCTGTGCGCCCACGCTTCTCGCACCCCATCGAGGAGACCTTCGCCCGGATCCTCGACTATTACGGGGTAGAGTGGCAGTACGAACCACGCTCCTTCGCCCTGGAATGGGACGCCCAGGGCAATGTCACCGTCGCCTTTACCCCGGATTTTTACCTCCCGCAGCAAGACCTCTACATCGAACTCACCACCCTTCGCCCCCAGTTAATCCGCATCAAAAACCGCAAAATGCGTCGCATGGCAGAACTCTACCCGGAGGTCAACATCAAGTTGCTCAAGCGGCAGGACCTGCGCGACATGATGGTGAAGTTCGGGCTGGATGAGGAGGCGAGTCTGCTCATCGGTACGGACGCCCAAACCTAAGGCGCGTTGCCCGCACTGGAGATGGGGAGGAGCACGATGGAACGATTACCGCCGCAAGCCTACAGCGCCTATCTGCCCGGCATCCGCGAGGTCTTGCTGAGCGCGAACGAAATCGAAACAAAGGTGCGCGAGTTGGGTCAGGCCATTTCCCAAGACTACGCCGGACGCACGCCCATTTTGGTCGGCGTTTTGCGCGGGGTCTTCATCTTTTTGGCTGATCTCTACCGTGCGGTGACCATTCCCGCCGAGGTGGACTTCATCGCGGTCGCCAGCTATTCGGCAGAGTCACGCGACAAGGGCATGGTGCGGCTGGTCAAGGATTTGGACCTCTCCATCACCGGGCGCCACGTGATCTTCGTGGAGGACATCGTGGACACGGGGCTGACGCTGAACTTCTTGCTGCGCAATCTGCGTGCGCGCCAACCCGCCAGCCTAGAGGTGTGCGCGCTCTTCAACAAGCCGAAGCGCCGGTTGATCGAAATTCCTGTCAAGTACAAGGGCTTCGACTTGCCCGACCGCCACGTGGTGGGCTATGGGCTGGATTATCGCGAGTTATATCGCAATCTGCCCTTTGTAGCGCTCCTGGAGCCGGCGGTCTTCCAGGGCAACGGCAAAAACGCGCTCCCGCAGCGCGGGCAGAACGGGACCCAGGAACCTCGCTAGGCGAAACGCTCAATAGATAGAACAGAGAGCGCCCGCAGGAAACCTGCAGGCGCTCCGACTCTCACTAGGGTGGAAAGTTCGTATAAAAATAGGGGGGCCCGAGTAACCTTCCAGTCAATCCGCCTTGAGCGTTTCGGTTCCTGGTTTTGTTCGCTCATTGCTGAGCGTAACCGGTTCCTACTGGGCTGCCTTCTCTGCTCGATTCTTGTGGTCTTCACCTATTTTCTGGATGCTTACGCAGTCCGATTTCGGTGGCCTTTGCAAGAATGTCATCGCTTGTGAAGGTCGGAGTTCAGTGTTGGCTGCGATGTTCTTGATTGCTCTTGAACGCTCGACTCGTCAACCTGGCGTCCGCTCGGCAGGAGACCATCCAATTCCTCAGGGCTCCCCCTCTCCCTCGTTCACTCCTCGCTCAGTGGAAACCATCTACTGCTAGAGTATTTCCTCCGTTCGATTTGTTCCCGTTGGAGTACTATAAGAATACCACGGTTGAAGGCGGGTTGTCAATACCCAATTTTGCGAAATTTTCAGGTTCGTGTTGACACTTCATGGTCTAATTGCCCAGTAGCCGTCATTCTGAGGAGCGCAGCGACGGCCTGTCCTGAGTCTTGCGAAGGGAAGAATCCCGACAGATCACCAGAGGGGGATGCTTCCCTTCACTGCGCTCAGGGCGGGCAGCTGCGCTCAGCATGGCCTTCTTTTCTACTTGGCGAGCAAACCACTTAAGTTGGCGCTTCGGTCCCTGCGCCTTCCTCATTGCCGGCAAAGGCTACGATTCGGCGGACTTGCGCCACCGGAATGTCAACATGCTCTACCCCGCGGCAGGCTGGATTAGGTCCCACTTGTTGCCATAGAGGTCAAGGAAGACGACAACCGTGCCATAGGGTTCGCGGCGCGGCTCCTCAGTGAAACGCACGCCATGAGCCTGGAGACGGCGATAGTCGGCCCAGAAGTCGTCGGTGTGGAGGAAGAGGAAGACGCGCCCGCCGGTCTGGTCGCCGATGCGGGCGCGCTGTTCCGGGGTCGCGGCCTGGGCCAGCAGCAACGCCGGGCCGGTGGAACCGGGCGGCGCCATGCGTACCCAGCGCTTGCCGCCGCCCAGGGGCGTGTCTTCCAACAACGCAAAGCCCAACGCGTCGCGGTAAAACGCGATGGCTTCATCATAGTCGCGCACCACCAACGTCAGCGCCGCGATCCGGCTGGGCATGGGCGTTCGCTCCTTGTGCGCCGGCTACAGTTGCTTGACCCGCTCGGCAGTCGGCTTGTGCAGCTCGAAAATGTCGTGGATGGCGCGCACCGCGTCCGCGGCACGGCTTGCCTCCACCACCAGACTCACATTGGCCTCGCTGGAGCCTTGCGCGATGGCGATGACGTTAATGCCCTGGTTGCCCACGGCGCGGAAGATGCCCGCCGCCAAGCCCGGCGTCCCGCGCATGGCGCTGCCCACGACCGCCACAATCGCGACATCGCGCTGGCTGGAAATGTCGTCAATGTAGTGGCGCTCCAATTCGGTCTTGAACTCGGCGCGCAGGGCCGGGATGACCGTGTCGGCGCTCCCCTCCGGCACCACAAAACAGATGCTCTGCTCGCTGCTGCTCTGGGAGATCATGAGCACATTGGCGCCTACCTCGGCAACCGCGCCGAAAGTGCGCGCCGCGATGCCGGGCACCCCGATCATGCCGCGGCCCGCCACCGTCACCAGATTCATGCCACGAATCGAGGTGATAGCCTTGACCGTGCCGCGCGCGGCGCCGTCGGTCTCGCCCACAATGCGTGTGCCGGGATGGCTCGGCTCGAAGGTGTTGAGCACGCGCAACGGAATGTTGTTCTCAATGGCGGGCGTCACCGTCTTGGGATGCAACACCTTCGCGCCGTAGTAGGCCAACTCGGCGACTTCCTCATAGCTCAGTTGGTTGAGGCTGCGCGCATTGGGCACGACGCGCGGGTCCGCGGTCATCACGCCGTTGACGTCGGTCCAAATTTGGATTTCATCGGCCTGCAAGACCGCGCCGATGATTGCGCCCGAATAGTCGGAGCCGCCGCGGCCCAGCGTGGTGGGAATACCGTCTACCGTTGCGCCGATAAAGCCGGTGATCACCGGCACAATCCCTTGTTCGACCAGGGGCACCAGACGCGCGCGGCTGCGCGGGATGGTGAGTTCCATAAGCGGCGCGGCGCTGCCGAAGACATTGTCGGTCACAATCAATTCGGTGGCATCCACATACTCGGCGGGGATGCCGCGTGCGCGCAGGACCGCAGCCAGCAAGGGCGCAGCCAAGCGCTCGCCTAGTCCGCTGACCACGTCCAGCCCGCGCTGGGTCAGTTCGCCCAGCACGGCGATGCTACTACAGAGCCGCTCGAACTCCGCCAAGCGTGCGTCGAAGATGCGACCCAGCGCGGCGCGCTCGTTGCCGTCGTCAATCAACTGGCCCGCTACCGACTGGTGCTTGACGCGCAGGATATTCTCGGCCTCTTTGTAGAACGACTCGTCGCCTTTGGCCGCGCGCTGGGCGGCATCAATGAGCAAGTTGGTGACGCCGCTCATGGCACTGGTCACCACCGCCACGCCGGGGCGCGGGGTCTTGGCTTGCTCGGCGACCTTGTCGCCGACGATACGCGCAACTTGGGCAAAGGCATCGGCGCTGCCCACCGACGTGCCGCCGAATTTCATGACCAACATGGTTTGCTTTTCCTCCACCGCAGGGGGACACGGGCCGCGCCGAGCGCGCCATGTCCAGGGATGATCATCAAGATAACTGCACACACGCTGGGCGGGTACACAAAAACCCTCCCATCCGAATCCAAGATGAGAGGGTAGGCGCCACGCGTGGCTTGCACAGCTTCTCTCATCTTCCAGATCACTCTGCCGGAGTTGGCACCTTGGCGGGCGCAGCGGTCTGCGCATCGCACCAGGTTGCCGAGGTTTCATCGGGCCGGTCCCTCCACCTCTCTGGATAAGAGCCTGCGATTCAATTGTAAAGCGACTATACCTGTCCCTGCCTTGTCCTGTCAAATCGCCCATGGCACCGGGTGCGTCCCACGATTTTGGTGAAGTTGAACCCTACCCTGGCCCTCCCCGGGTTGGGGAGGGCGCGCGTTCCTCCCCCAGGTTGGGGGAGGTTAGGAGGGGAT
>CAKZVN010000213.1 GCA_937922105.1 uncultured Litorilinea sp. | reverse complement strand
GCCGCGGAGCGCGCCACCGTGCGCTATGTGCCGGGCATGACCAGTCGCGACGAACTAGTCGCCGTGGTACGCAAGGCAGGCTACGACGTGGTCGAGGCAGCCTCCGCGGAGGACGCGCCCGATGTCGAAGCCGCCGCGCGCGCCGCCGAGTTGCGCCACCAATGGACGCGGCTGCTGGTCGGCGCGGTCTTCACCACACCGCTCTTTGTGCTCAGCATGGGCCGCGACTTCGGCCTCATCGGCGACTGGGCGCATGCCGCCTGGGTCAACTGGCTCTTCCTGGTCTTGGCAACCCCGGTGCAGTTCTATGTGGGCTGGGACTATTACACCGGCGCCTACAAGAGTCTGCGCAACGGCAGCGCCAACATGGATGTGCTGGTGGCAATGGGGTCGTCGGTGGCTTATCTCTATAGTGTGGTCGTGCTAGTGGCCCTGACCATGGACAACCATGCCTGGGGCCATCACGTCTACTTCGAGACCTCGGCGGTGATCATCACCCTGATCGTGCTGGGCAAGCTCCTGGAGGTACGCGCGAAGGGGCGCACTAGCGCTGCCATCAAGAAGCTGATCGGCTTGCAACCCAAAACCGCGCGCGTGGTGCGTGACGGCGCGGAGATGGACCTCCCCATCGCGCAAGTAATCGTGGGCGACATCCTCATTGTCCGCCCCGGCGAGAAAATCCCGGTGGACGGCGTGGTGTTGGAGGGGCGCTCCACGGTGGACGAGAGCATGATCACCGGCGAAAGCCTGCCGGTGGAAAAGGCTCCCGGCGACACGCTGATCGGCGCCACGCTCAACAAGCAGGGACTGCTCAAGCTGCGCGCGACCAAGGTGGGTAAAGAAACCGCGCTCGCCCAGATCATCCGCCTGGTCGAGCAGGCCCAGGGCAGCCGCGCGCCCATCCAACGATTGGTGGACCGCGTGTCGGCCTATTTCGTCCCTGCGGTAGTCGTCTTTGCGCTGGTGACCTTTGCGATCTGGTTGGCGAGTGGGGCCGGCTTTGTGCCCGCGCTATTGCGGCTGGTCGCCATTTTGGTCATTGCGTGCCCGTGCGCGATGGGCCTGGCGACGCCCACCTCCATCATGGTCGGCGTGGGCAAGGGAGCCGAGGCAGGCATCCTCTTCAAGAACAGCGCGGCGCTGGAGCAAGCGCACAAATTGACCGCCATTGTGCTGGACAAGACCGGGACCCTCACGCGCGGGCAGCCCGCAGTCACCGATGTGGTGGTGAGCAGCCGCGCGACACTGGACCGGCGGGAGTTGCTGCGCCTGGCTGCGTCTGCGGAGCGCGGCTCGGAGCACCCGTTGGGTGAGGCGATCGTCGCCGCCGCGCGCGTTGAGGGGCTGGCGCTCAGCGAACCGGCAACCTTCCAGGGCATCCCCGGGTACGGCATCGCAGCCGAGGTGGAAGGGCAGCGCATCCTCCTGGGTAACCGACGGCTAATGGAGCGCGAACAGGTGGCGCTCAACGGTCTCGGTCCCAGGGCCGACGAGTTGCAAGCCCAAGCCAAGACCGCCATGTGGTTGGCGATTGATGGGCAGGCAGGCGCGCTCATCGGCGTCGCCGACACGGTCAAGGAGGGATCGCGCGAGGCGGTCGCGACGCTGCATCAGCAAGGGCTGCTGGTAGTCATGCTCACGGGCGACAACCAAGCCACCGCCCAAGCCATCGCCCGCGAGGTAGGCATTGACCGTGTCTTCGCCGAGGTGTTACCCGGCGACAAAGCCTCCTATGTGGCGCAGTTGCAGGCTGAAGGCTATCGCGTGGGGATGGTGGGTGACGGCATCAACGACGCGCCTGCCCTCGCCCAGGCTGACGTAGGTATCGCCATCGGCACCGGCACAGACGTTGCCATCGAGACCGCGGATATCACCCTCATGCGCGGAGACCTGCGCAGCGTGCCGCAAGCCATCAAACTCTCGCGCGCCACCATGCGCAACATTCGCCAGAATCTGGTCTGGGCTTTCGGCTATAACGTGGCGCTGATCCCGATTGCCGCGGGGGTGTTGGCTCCCTTCGCCTGGGCGCCGGATTTCCTGCGCCAGCTGCATCCCATCTTGGCGGCGGGCGCGATGGCCTTCTCCAGCATCAGCGTGGTGGGCAATGCGCTGCGCCTGCAACGCATCAAGCTGGACGGTTAAGCCACGCGTGCATGGGCAGAGCTAGGCGGGAACACCTTCTGGACCGGCGGTGCATCCCCGCCTGACCTCCCTCACGCGGGGCAAGGGTCGCTCTCGCCTCACGTGGGGGAAGGACCAGGGTGGGGTTCCGAGTCCGTGCGGTTTGGTCGCGCCTGCGTCCGGTCGTATAATAGCGGGTATGTACACGCAGGGGGTGGTTCAGCGCACACGCCGAGAGTTGTTGCAGGAGTTGGAAAGCTCCCAAACCCAGGTGGTGCGCCTGTTGGAATCCATGCGCGCGGTCCAGGATTGGCAACCGGAAGCCGACGAATGGTCCTTCCGCCTGATTGCCGGGCACCTGGCGCGCGTGGAAGAGACCTGGCATCTGCGCCGTGTCACTGCCATTGCCGCAGGCAATACGCCGCAGATCGCGCACTATAGCCACCAAGCGGACGATTTCGATGAGCGCGATTTGAGCGCGTCATTGCGACAGTGGGTGGCGGTGCGCCGGCGTCTGCTGGATTTTGTCGCCGCGCTGGACGAGGTCGAGCTGGGCCAAGTGGGCATCCACGAAATCGTCGGCCCCATGACGATCTTGGAAACCCTGGCGGAAATCCTGGAGCAAGACCAGGTCAACCTACGCCACATCCACCAGTTGATTGTCGCCTATTACGAGACAACCGCTACGCCTGCGCGCGGCGCACCCATCTCCCTCCCTGGCGCATCCTACGCCGCCAACCACAACGAGGCGCAGTAACACGCAGTGTTTGAACTGGTCTTTTTGGGTACGTCTGCCTCCGCGCCCTCCGTCCAACGCGGGCTATCCTCAGCGGTGGTGATGGCAAACGAGTTTCGCTTTATGATTGATTGTGGCGAGGGAACCCAGCGCCAGCTTCTCCGCAGCGGGCTGGGCTTTCGCCGCCTAGACCGTATCCTGCTCACCCACGGTCATCTGGACCATATCCTCGGCCTGGGCGGTTTGGCGAGCACGCTGGGACGCTGGGAGGCGCTGGAAGAACTCAACATCTATGGAGGAGCGCCTGCCATTGCGCGCGTCCTGGCGCTCATGGAGGTGGTCTTCGGCCCCGGTCAACTGCCCGCCGTAGGCGTCTCGTTGAATCTCATCGAGGCAGGGATCATCTTCGAGGCCAAAAACTTCACCGTCACCGCGTTCCCGGTGCAACACCGCGGGGACGGCTGCTTCGGCTTTCTCTTTGAGGAAAAGAGCCGGCGTCCCTTCCTGCCCGAACAAGCCGAGGCGCTGGGTGTGCCCAACGGGCCGGTACGTCGCGACCTTGCCGCGGGCCAAAGCATCACCCTGGCGGACGGGCGCGTCATTCACCCAGACCAGGTCCTGGGCGCGCCGCAGCGCGGGGC
The DNA here is from genome assembly GCA_937922105.1 of uncultured Litorilinea sp. Lineage (GTDB taxonomy): Bacteria > Chloroflexota > Anaerolineae > Caldilineales > Caldilineaceae > QEUY01. The sequence goes on along the minus strand of CAKZVN010000213.1, from coordinate 159 downwards.
CAAGCTCTGCTTCGTGGGTGATGTGAGCCACACCGGACCGCTACACAGCATCGCCGCGGAAGCCGACCTGCTCGCCATCGAAGCCACCTACTTGGAGCCGGACCGAGACTTGGCGCGCGCCCACGGGCACATCACTGCCGCCGCAGCCGCGCGCCTGGC
>CAKZVN010000212.1 GCA_937922105.1 uncultured Litorilinea sp. | reverse complement strand
GGCTGGGCATGACCTATCTGCTCATTTCCCACGATCTCGCCACGGTGCGCTATCTGGCGCAGGCGGTGGTCGTACTTTACCTGGGTCGCGTCATGGAGCAAGGTGATGTGGATGCCGTCTTCACGTCGGCGCGGCATCCGTATACACGTGCTTTGCTGGGCGCAGCCCCACGGCTGACCCCATTGCCCGCAAACGCCGCCGGCAACCGCCAGGAGCGACTCGTCTTGCGCGGCGAAGTCGGCAACCCGCTGGAGGTCGGCCCAGGTTGTGCGCTGTCCCCGCGCTGCCCGTTGGTGCAGCCCGATTGCGCAAGCACGCCACAACGGTTGACGCCCGTCGCCGCAATCCAAACTGCCCATCACATGGTTGCCTGTCATGTAGTCACACGAAAGGAAAGTGTAGCGCATGTCCCACACCCATGAATCGCCGGTCACGGTAGTGGCGCAACCCGACAAAATTACGGTCGAGGTGATCCGCAACTACCTGATCACCATCGCCGAGGAAATGAAAAAGGTGATTGAGCGCACTGCCATGAGTCCCATCATCTACGAAGTGTTGGACTTCAGTACGGGCGTCTTCACGCGCGAGGCGAAGCTCATGGGCCAAGCTGCGGGGCTGACCATGTTCTTGGGTACGCTCGACCTGGCAGTGGAGGCGGCGCTCAAGAAATTCGGTGTGGACGGTCTCTATCCCGGTGATCTGATCATCACCAATGATCCCTATGTGGGCGGCGGCACGCACCTCAACGACGTGGTATGCGTCAGCCCCATCTTTTACCAGGGACGACTGGTCGCCTTCGGCGCGGTGCGCGCTCACTGGCTCGATTTGGGCGGCAAGGCGCCTTTCAGCCAAATGAGTGACGCCACCGAAATTTTCCAGGAAGGGCTACTCTTTCCGATCATCAAGCTCTATGATCGCGGCGTACTGAATGAGGCGCTTTATGAGGTAATCCTCGCCAATGTGCGTATCCCCAGCGCGGTGGGCGGTGATCTACAATCGCAGATTGCGGCTTGTCGCATTGCCGAGCGGCGCATCGTTGAGTTGTTGGAGAAGTACGGCTTGGAAACTTTCGAGGCCGCGGTCACGCGCATCATGGACAACTCCGAAGTCCAAGTGCGCCAAGCCATTGCCGCTATTCCCGACGGCGTCTATGTGGGCGAGGATTATGTGGATTCCGCCGGGCCGGGCGGGCCGCCGGTATGTGTGCGCGTCACGGTGACCGTGACCGGCGATGAGATCAGCATGGACTTCACTGGGAGCGACCCGGCTACGGCTTCTTCGTTTAACCAGGGCTGGGGTGCGCTACTCTCCTGTTGTCGCGCCATGCTCAAGTGCATCACCACGCCGCAAGACCCCACCAATGACGGCTCCTTCCGCGCGCTGCATGTCACCGCGCCCAAAGGAACCTGTCTCAATGTGGACAAGCCTAGTCCGGTCTGTATGTATGGTGAGCTAGGCTGCCATGTCATGGACGCTATCTGGAAGGCGCTCATGCCCGCCCTACCCGACCGGCTGCCTGCAGGCCATTACGGGACGGTGGCTGCGCAAGGTCTTGCCGGATGGGACACGGCCTTTGACCCGCCGCGCTTTTTTATGTTCGGCGGGCCGAATGCCGGCGGCTGGGGCGCGGGGCAGAATTGGGACGGCGAAAACGCGCTGATCTGTTTGGGCGACGGCGACACACGCAATACGCCCATGGAGGTCATCGAGGCCAAGTATCCCATCCGCATTCGTCGCTATGAGTTGGTTCCCGATTCGGGGGGCGCGGGCGAGTTTCGCGGCGGCTTGGGGCTGGTGGTGGAGTATGAAATGGTGCGCGGAGAGGGGTTGAGCGCAGTTTTTGTCTGTGGGCGCTGTGTCTTTCCTGCTTTCGGCAGCGCGGGCGGTCATGATGGGCTGCCTAGCTCTATCTATATTACGCGTGGCGGCACGCGCGGCCCTTGTACTTGTCAGGCCGCGGGCCTGCCGCTGCAGGTCGGCGACATTATCACGGTGACTGCGGGCGGTGGCGGTGGTTACGGTGATCCGCGCCGCCGCGACCGTGCCCGTGTCCGCGCTGACTTAGCCCTGGGCTATATCACCCCCGCTGCGGCCCGCGCTCTCTACGGTTTGGAAGAATCACCGGAGTGACACAGGACGGATATGAATGAGCGATTGCACATGGGGGTAGACCGCTGACTGTCAGCAGCCTGCCCTCAACAGCCGATAGGAAAATGCTTATGACCCGTTACCGCGTTGCCGTGGATACCGGCGGCACATTTACCGATGTGATGCTTTTAGAGCCGGCGACCGGCGCAATCCAAACTGTCAAGGTTCCCTCCAATCCGGCGCATCCCGATCGTGCCGTCGTCGAGGGGATTCTGGCGCTGGGCGTTGACCCCGCGGCTATTGCCTTCCTGGGCCACGGCACAACCGTCGCGATCAACACTCTGGTCCAGCGCAAAGGCGTCAAGACCGGACTGATCACCACGCGCGGTTTTCGCGACGTGCTGGAGATTCAGCGCACCAACCGCCCGGATATGTATAACCTCTTTTTCCGCAAGCCCGTGCCGCTGGCCCCGCGCAACCTGCGCGCCGAGATTGACGAGCGCATCTTGGCTGACGGTACGGTCGCTACGCCGCTGGACATAGACGCGCTCCATGCCGCGGTGGCGGCGCTGCTGGCGCAAGGCATTCAGGCACTGGCGATCTGCTTCCTCAACAGCTACGTTAACCCGGCCCACGAAGAACAAGCTGCGGCCTATGTGCGCGCCCATTTTCCCGACCTAGCCGTGACCGCGTCGGTGGAAGTGGCGAAAGAGTGGCGCGAGTATGAGCGCTCCTCCACCGCCGTACTCAACGCCTATCTGACGCCCTCGGTGAGCGATTATCTAAGCCGGTTGGATGGCGCAATGGGTGAGCAGGGGTACAGCGGTCGTGTGCTAATTACCCGCTCCGACGGCGGACTGACCCTCAGCCGCAGCGCGGCCCGCCACCCCGCAATTATGCTCATGTCCGGGCCGGCGGGCGGCGTCTTGGGCGCGGCGGAGTATGGTCGCGTCTGTGGCTACCCCAACCTGATCACCTTCGACATTGGCGGCACGACCTGCGATGTGAGCCTGATTCGGAACGGGCAACCGCTTCTGGTGCGCGACCGTCTGGTGGAAGGCTATCCGGTGCTGGCCCCTTTTATTGACATCTACTCCATCGGCGCGGGCGGCGGCACGCTTGGCTGGGTGGACGGCGCCGCCATGTTGCGCGTCGGTCCCCAGAGCGCGGGCGCGGACCCTGGCCCAGCTTGCTATGGTCGCGGCGGAGACCAGCCCACTATCACCGACGCCTACGTGGTGTTGGGCCTGGTTGACCCCACGCGCTTTTTGGGCGGCAAGATGCCCTTGCAACCCGACCTGGCCCATGCGGCGGTAGCGCGGCTGGCCGCGCAGGTCGGCATGGATGTACCTGCTTGCGCTGCCGGCATGATCACCATTCTGGACCACGCCATGACCGCGGCGCTGCGCGTGGTCTCTGTCGAGCGCGGGCACGACCCGCGCGACTTTGCGCTGATGGCCTTCGGCGGCGCGGGGGCTTTGCACCTGGGGGCATTGGCGCGTGAATTGGGCATTCCGCGTGGGCTAGTGCCGCGCTATCCGTCGCTCTTTTCGGCCTGGGGCATTCTGGCGGCAGATTTGCGCCACGCCTATACGCAGACGGTCAACCGCCCAACCAGCGAACTGACTGCTGCACAGATTGCCGCGTGGATAGATGAAATGATCGCACAGGGGACAACACAACTCCACGCAGACGGTGTGACACCTGGCGAGATGGTCTTTGCCGTGAGCCTGGATATGCGCTATCAGGGTCAAGAACATAATGTTAATGTTCCTGCGACCCTACCCTTTAACGAGGATGCGTTGGTTGCATTAGAGCAGAGCTTCCACGCTGCGCATGAACGCGCCTATACCTATGCCTTGCCCAACGACCCGATCATGGTCACCAATGTGCGCGTGGACGCCATCGGGCGCCAGCCCACGCCTGCGCCGCAGCTGTGGCGGGCAGGCGGCGACGCCGCACATGCGCTGCGTCACCGTCGCCCGGTACTACTCTCGCTCCGGACAGGCTATGTAGAAACGCCGGTGTATGACCGCGAGCGACTGGCTGCAGGCGTCACGTTGGAAGGGCCGTGTATCGTCGAAGAACCGACTTCTACCACTGTGGTGCAGTCGGGCCAATGCCTGACCGTGGACGACTACGGTAACTTGGTGTTGGCGGTCATGTGATCATCCCCTGTTCGCGGTCGTGGCGGCTGGCAGCCAGATCGCGGTGCGCCGGATCGCCCCAACCGCCACCCCCTGCCAAGTCCCACACCAGAATGTCGTCCGGTGTGGCGAGGGTGACATAGCCTGCCTGGTAGAAAGTCGAGTCCGGTGCCGGTGTGCATCCGTTGACTGTGACGCGCACCGGCGCGCCCGGCTTGCCGCCTGCCAGACCTGGCGCGGGACAGGTCATGCGGTCCGGCGTCATCAATAATTCCACCGGCGCTTTCCAGCCGGGGAGCAGGCTGACCACCACGCGCTGGCCCGGTCCACCGCGCCACCGACCCGCGCCGCCCGAATTGGGCAAAATTGCCTTGCTGTGGATGAGCAGCGGCGTGCAGCTCTCGAAGACTTCCACCGACATGCCTGCTGCAGTGGAGGGGTAGATATAACCGGCGCGTCCGTCGCGGCCCTCTGATGCGCCTTGACCGCCGCCGGCAAAAAAGGGTACGTTAAAGTCACTGCCGCAGGGCCGTTTGCCGCGCGCCTGGAATGCAGCTAGAAAGCCCGACCCCGCCATCACCCGGCCCGGCAGCACCTCGGCAAGCGCAGCGAAGAGGATGGTGTTGAGATGCCAGCCGCTACGCAGGCGCAGATTGACCGGCGCGGGAAAGCGACAGTTGAGGATCGAACCCTCGGGTGCGACAATCGTGAAAGGACGCAGCGACCCCTCGTTGTGCGGCAGATGCGGAGCCAGCGCACACATCAGCGTGTAGAAGGTCTGGGCGCGAGTATAAGAGAGCGTAGCGTTGATGCCGCCAGGCGTAATCTCATCCGCCGAACCGGTGTAGTCTACGGTCAGGTTGGAGCCGCATACGGTGACGGTCACGGCTAGGGTGAGCGGCTCGGTCAGCGCATCGAACTGGGTGCTTGCCCGGTAGATGCCGTCAGGGATGGCGGCGATTGCGTGGCGCACAGCCTGCTCGGTGCGCGCTTGGATTGCAGCGGATAGCTCTGCTGTATCGGTCAGCCCGTACTCATCCAGGAGTGCGGCGATGCGCCGCGCACCCACCTCATTGGCTGCCACCAGGGCCTCCAGATCACCGATGACCTCCGCCGGCCCGCGCACGTTGGCTGCAATCATGGCAAAGAGCGTGTCGTTGCGCTGTCCGCGGTCATAGAGTTTGAGGATGGGGATTTGTAGCCCTTCTTCATAGACAGTGCGTGGACGGCGGTCGTCGTTGGTGCCCCCGATGTCGTTGGCGTGGGCGATGGTGGCGCAGAAGGCAACGACGCGGTCCGCCTTAAAGACCGGTGTCACTACGCACAGATCGGGTAGATGCCCGGCTGAGAGCCACGGGTCATTGGTGACAAAAACATCGCCCGGCTGTATGGTTGTAGCGGGATGGCGCGCAAGCACCGCGCGTGTGACTACCGGCATAGCGAGGTTGAAAGCAGGCATGGACGATGGCGCATGGGCCAGACAGTTGCCCTCGGCGTCAAGAATCTCACAGCCGTGATCCTGCACCACTGCCACGACAGGTGAGAACGCGGTGCGCCAGACCGTGGTGAACATTTCCTCGCTGATGCTGATCAACCTGCTCCAGATGATCTGGAGACCGGCGGGATCGAGTACGGGGTTGCTCATCGGCTCCTCTTTCAGGTGATGCCGGCTTATTCTTTACACCGCGGCAACCGTCACCACGATATTGCCGAAACAATCCACTACGCCGCGGTCGCCCGGTAGGAGCAGCGCAGTAGCTTCGCGCTCTTCAACGACGGCTGGACCGGTCAGTACCATACCCGCAGCCAAGGCCGCGCGATCATAGATCGGTGTCTCGGCACAGCCGCTGGCTTCGCCCAAATAGAGCGGACGCACAGCCTTTTGCGCCGGGCTGGGGTCGGGAGTATCGGTAGACGGGATCGAGGGCGGCGGCGTTTCCGGCGGTAGTCCTTGTGCGGTGACGCGCCATCCCACCAGTTCCAGCGGCATGGCAGGGTTGCTGCGTGCGTAGAGCTGCGTATAGTAACGGTGAAAGCGCGCACATAGCGCGCTGCTCCGCCCTTCCTGCAATTCCTCTCGACTTACGGGGATGCGGATGTGATGTACCTGCCCCACCATTCGCATATCCGCAGCCAAGTCGAGATGGATGCGTTCCGGGGCGATGCCCGCGTCGAGCAGATGACGCCGCGCGGTCGCGATCAGGTCGGCGACTACAGCTTGCACCGCAGCCCAATCCAGGCTATCTAGCCGCGCCAGATGAGTGCGTTCCAGGGTCAGTGCATAGGGAGCATCCAGATCGCCGAGACAGGCTAGCGCACCGGCACCCATCGGCAGTACATAGCGCGGCGCCCCTAACAGCCGCGCGATACCCGCCACATGGGCCGGGCCTGCCCCGCCTGATGCCACCAGCGTAAAGCGTCGCGGGTCATGACCGCGCTCGATCACGTGCACACGCGCAGCCGCAGCCATGTTCTCGTTAACCACGCGGTGGATGCCCCATGCGCACACGCTAGGGGATAGGCCCAACGCAACAGCCAGACGACCCACTGCGCGTTCTGCCGCGTCACGATCCAGGCGTAAGCGCCCGCCCAGGAAATAGTCGGCGTTGAGATAGCCGAGCAGCAGGTTGGCGTCGGTGACGGTAGGTTGGTCCCCGCCCAGCCCATAGCAGGCTGGACCGGGGTCTGCCGCGGCGCTCTGCGGGCCGACTTGGAGCAGCCCTAGCTCGTCACGATAGGCGATGCTCCCACCACCCGCGCCGATCTCGATCAAATCCACGCTGGGCACGGCGATGGGCAGTCCGCTGCCGCGGCGAAAACGGCTGGCGCGCGCGGCCTCAAAGCCTTGGCCCACATGTGGACGGCTCCCTTCGACCAGGCACGCCTTCGCCGTGGTACCGCCCATGTCGAAGGCGAGCAGGTCGTCGCCCACAAAACCGAACGCCGGCTGCGCGGTCAGACGCCGCCCGACCGCCGCGCCTGCCAGCGCGCCTGCGGCTGGGCCGGATTCCAGCAGGCGAATGGGATAGCGTCGCACTGTCTCCGGCGAAGCTGCGCTACCGTCGGAGAGTAGTAGCGAGAAGCGCCCGGCAAAGCCCATTTGCCTCAAGTGTGCCGCCAGATGTGCCAGGTATGAATCCACCAGCGGGCGCACATAGGCGTCGGCTGTAGTGGTGGAGGCGCGTTTCCATTCGCCCATGAGCGGCGCCACTTGGCTGGAGAGCGAGAGGGGCAGGTTAGGGAAATGTGCCGCGATGGTCGCGGCGGCGGCTTCCTCGTTGGCAGGGTTGACATAAGCGTGCAGAAAGACAATCGCCAGCCCGGCGATGCCGTCTTCTACCAACTCCCTGACCCGGGCGACCACCTGGGCTGGGGTGACGCCACGTAAGATCGTGCCGTCGGCCAGGGTGCGCTCGTCAATTTCCCGGCGCAGCGCTAGCGGGATCAACGGCTCCGGGTAGGGCAGGAACAGGTCGTAGGTGTCGTAGCGCTGTTCCTTGCCCAAGTCGAGCAGATTGCGAAAGCCTGCGGTGATGAGCAGACCGGTGCGCGGACCGCGACGTTCGATGATGGCGTTGGTTGCTAAGGTGGTGCTGTGCACGATCTCGTCCAGCGCGGTGATGGGCAGTCCAGCTAGGTCGAGTAACTCGCAGAGACCGGTGAGCGCGCCCGCTGCCGGGTCCGGGTAGGTAGTCAGGACCTTGTGCAACACCATGCGCCCATCGGTCCCACGCACCAGCAGTAAGTCGGTAAAGGTGCCGCCGATGTCGAGACCTAATCGCCAGCTGTCCTGCCGGTTGTCCATACGACCTATCACAATTCGCTCAGCGCGACGGGGCGGCCTTCGTCCAGGCTGCGCTCGATGGCTGCGGCGATCTGCACGGCTTCGATCATGGCTGCGGGCGTCACGCCGGGGTCAGCCTCACCGCGTAGACAGGGCAAGATACGTTTCATGCCCTCGCGGTAGCAATCGCTGATGTCCAGATGCCGATGGGCAAAGCCTTCGCGGCCCAAGATTGTCGCGGTGAAACCGTACTTGGCGTCTACGGTCAATTCCAGCGTGCCCATGCCGCCGTCGCTATAGGTACAGACGGCGGTCATATTGCCGTTGCCGTGCTCGTCCACTGCCGGGCCTTCCACTGCCAAGACCGACGCGACGCCTGTGCCTTGCAGCATGAGCATCATCTCGATGCTGTGGATGGCGTAGAAGACCACGCCGCCATAGATGTTGCGCCGCGTCGCCGGGCCGCTATAGACCCCGACGCGGGGCTGCACCGCGGCTGCCTCCTGGGCAAATTGTTGCATGGACGTGGCGAAGCGCACTGTCGAGAAACTGCTGAAGGGCGTACCGTTGGCTTGGGCTGCCGCTACAATCGCGCGCGCATCCGCTGGTTCAACCGCCAGCGGTTTGTCAATGAAGGTCGGGACGCCCGCCTCCAAGTAGGGGACGACCAACTCGCGATGTAGCCCGCCGTGGCGCGTGACACACAGCACGGCATCCACCTGTCCCAACATGTCCAGCGGGTTGGCGACGATGGTGGGGATACGGTTATTGGCTGCCACCTGCCGGGTGCGTTCTTCTTCTTGGCCCCAGATGGCGACGACCTGTGCGCCGGAGCCGGGCAGGTAGGCCGGGTGGTCGGGCAGGTTGAGGATTTCGGAAAAGCGGTCGGCATGGCTGTTGTCGCTGCCGAGAATGCCGATTCTGAACATGGGGTGCTCCCTGGGTTAATGAGGCTGATAGAAGTGCCAGCCGCCCAACTCCGGTGGGTCGCCGGGGTCGTCCTGAAGGAGTTCCTCGGCGTGCTCTGCCACCTTGCGATAGGCCGCGGCGTACTGTTCGATGATCGCGGGATCATAATGCTTGAACCACGGGATTGAGTAGGTGCGATGACCGAGTTGCTCGCTGATGGGCAAGCTACCCGGCGGCTGGCGCAGGTCGCGGTCGCTGAAGGCGATGCGCGTGGGCCGGTCGTGCCCGTAAACATCGGCGCTGTTGAGGAGCGGGTGCGTATGCAGCGGCTTGTTGACGCCGGGTGTACAGGGCACGCCCTCTGCGCTGACGGCTTGGGCGAAGCGCGTCACCGACAGTCCGCCCAACTCCTCGCGCTTATACAAGCCGTGGGGCGCGTACCAGCCCGCCATGTTGCTGTCCGAAGCGGGGGGGACGCGGTGTGGCTGCAAGCCCGGCACATCAGCCAATAAGTCCCAAAAGTAATTCATCGCCCGGCGAATCTCGGCGATGCGCTCGTCGTAGTATTTGAGTTGCACTCGGCCCACCGCGGCGCTCATCTGGTGCATGCGATATTTGTAGCCGCCCAGGGGCAAGCCGCGATAGGGGATCAACTCTGGGTCCTGGATGGTTTCGTTGTAGCGTTCATAATGCCCGAAGGCAATCGCCCGTTCATAGATGGTGCGATTGTTGGTCACCAGGATACCCGCCTCGCCGATGGCGAAGGACTTGCCGCTCATCAGCGACATGGCTGCCACATCGCCGAATGTGCCTAACATGCGCCCGCGGTAGTAGCCACCCTGGGCGTGGGAGACATCCTCGATCACCTTGAGGTTGTGTCGTCGCGCAATTGCCATGATGGGGTCCATGTCCGCCGGGTGTCCCATGTAATGCACCACCATGATGGCTTTGGTGCGCGGGGTGATGCGGTGTTCAATGTCGTTGGGGGCGAGACACATGGTGTGAGGGTCAACCTCGGCAAAGACCACCGTCGCGCCCAGGGAAAAGACCTGCAACGCCGACGCCCAGTAGGTGATGCTGGGGCAGATGATCTCGTCGCCCACACCGATGCCGCAGCCGAACATGGCGCCATGCAGCGCAGCGGTGCCGGTGTTATGGCCCAGGGCGTAGGTCGTGCCCTGCCAGGCGGCGAATTCCTCCTCGAAGCGACGGGTGACGTCCGTGCCCGACATTGCGCCGCGACGGAGTACGTCCAGCACCGCAGCCTCGTCCTCTGCGGTGACAATCGGCCAATGAAACATGGCTTCGTGTCTTTCGGTCACGGTGGGGGAGCCGCCCAAGAGAGCCAGCCTAGATGAAGACATAGGATTTCCTCATGGTGGTTGGGATTAACGATAGATCACGTCGCGCACGTCGTTCCCGTGCAGGCGCACGGTCTGGCTGTCCACCCGCTCGACGCCGGGTTGGTTGGCGGCTGTGTCTGCGCTGTCGGTGTGGAAAAAGCGCTTCTCCAGCACATAGGGGCCGGGCCAAACCAGCGGGGGGATGGGGTCGCGGCGCTGCTTCTCGACCGCGGCGCGTATTCCTGCGCGGATAAGCCGCCGCGCCTCCGGGGCCGAGAGCGAGATAGCCGATCCGCGGCCCAGCCCTTCCTTGACCGCCACCGTGGTGATGCCGGTAACCAGCGCCTCGGCCTCACGACAGGCGTCCAGTTCGCCGCTGAGGAAGATGAGCGGTAACCCGAACGCGCCGAAGTAGAGCGCGATTTGCCCGATCTCACCGATCAACCGCCCGTTGAGCTTGTAATAGTCAATGGTCTGGCTGTTTTGGGTGTGGTTTTGGTTGCCGGTCATGACGCCCGCCATGGCGTGTTGGCCTACCATAACCACGACGTCGTAGCGCGCAATCACCTCGTTGAGCCGCGACCAGGGCGGCGACGGTCGCCCGTGCAACAGTTTGGCCGCGGGGTGCAGGGTCTCGAAGTGGATGCCGCCCGCGCCGTGCCCGTCCCAGACCAGAATATCCGTCACACCTGCGTCCAGCAGTCCTTCCACCGCCGCGTTGACCTCGGCGGTCTCCAGCAGTTTGGCCTGTTCGTAATACTTGCCGTCAGGATAGGACTGTTGGGTAAAGGAGACGACTCCTGCCACGCCTTCCATATCTGTGACCATGAAGACCTTCATATGTGCCGCCTCTCTTGGCAATCAACGACAGGAAGTAGGAGATAGGAACATTCGCCGGCTGCGATTCCCTGCTGATTTATGTTTCGTCCGGGACAAGCCGCAACGCATTGCCCGCATAGAGTTTCGCCAATACTTCCTCAGGCAAGCCCAGGCTGTTGAGCAACTCTTGCATTCGGTTGTCGAAGTAGTCGCGACCATAGAGCAGCCGGTCTTGAAACTCGAGCAGGAAATCTTTGGTGAATTCCAGGTCGCGCGTGAGCGCGGTATAGGCTGACCCCGCCGATAGGTCTGCCATTAGGTTGGGGTAATCACGGAACATCTGCGGCACTTTACCGCCCGGCAACACCGGACCGGTAGGATAGGGCGTCTTGGTCGCTTCGTCGTCACCGGAGATGTGACCCCAAAATGCGGGCGCATGACCGATAAAGATTGTCTCCGGGCAGGCACGCACAGCCCGCTCGAAGGGTTCGATACCGCCGCCGTACCACCAGTTGGGGCGCGGATACTTGCGCCCGGTGTCGAACTCATAATCCAGGTGCACCACAACAGGTAGTCCTCTCTCGCCGCAGAAGCGAAACATCCGCAGCGCGTCCAGGTCGTCGTACATCATGCGCAACTTGATTTCGCCGTAAACTTTGACGCCGTAAATCTCGACAGCCGCGTCCAACTGGTCAATGGCGTCGGGACGTCGCGGATCGGGCGCATAACAGAGCACGAATTTGTCCGGCGCGGCCTGCTTATACGCCAGACAGCGCGAGAAGGGGATGGGGTAGCCGTGCTCGCCGATCAGCGACACATGATTGTAGTGTGGATCATACTCGTTCGGTGGCGCTTCCCACGACAGCAGCCAGGTTTTTTCAATGTTGTACTGCGCCATGTTCGCCAGGAACTTCGCCAAGTCGTGCTTGTGCCAGTCCGGGTGGTTGTGCGCGTCGATAATCCGCATGTTGGCTTTCTCGACTTTCTGCTGGGGGTGGGATCCATTTGTGGGGAAATTTAGTCCCGGCGATAGGCCGCGTCTACGCGGTGAAAGATGGCGATGGCGTCGTCTATATCCGCAGGCGACCAGTTTTCGTGGATGTGCAGATTGAAGTGGTTCTCCATCACTGCGTGGGCGTTGGGGCACGGGAAGTGCCGGTTCGGATCGCCCTTGTAGTCGGGGCTGGTCCACGGGTAGCCGGGACGACCAAAGACCCGGCGCTCCGTAAACCACGTCTGCGTATGCGGCAGCGCGGCGCGATAGCTGGGATTGATGGGCAACCCTTCGGCGCTCAGCGCCTGGCAGTAGGTCGCCTTGTCGCAGTCGGCGCGCTCCGGGTGGAAGCGCAAGCGCAGGAACCAGTAGACCGCGCCTGCGCCGGGAAGCAGCGGCGGCAGCGAGACGGTTGCCAGGTCGCTGATGCCCTCACCTAGCTGTCCGACCACCGCCTGCCGCCGCGCGATGATTGCCGGCAGTTTACGCAATTGCACGCGGCCCACCGCCGCCGCCATGTCATTGAGGTTGAGGTTGAGCGACGCGCTGGGATTGGTTGCGCCCGGCGGCAGAAAGAAGGGTTTGCCCCGATCCGAGGCGCGACGAATCTCGTGATAGAGCGCTTCGTCACGCGTGAAGACCAGCCCACCCTGGCTGCCGGAACAGTGGTGCTTGCCCGACATGGTGGAAAAGATGCCGATGGTGCCGAAAGTCCCCACCAACTGCCCGTGCAGCGTTGCGCCGTGGGCCTGGGCGCAGTCTTCGATCACAGGTAAGTTGTGTTGCCGCGCCAATGCCATGATCGCGTCCATGTCCGCCGGTTCGCCCCCGATATGCGCCACCACAATTGCGCTGGTCAAGGGCGAGATCAGCGGCGCGATCTGATCTGCGCCGGTGTTATAGGAGCCGGGCGCAGTATCCGCCACCACCGGGATCAAGTTGAGCAGCGGGATAGGCATCATGCCGCCGGGGTCGGTGACCGCGGCGACGATCACCTCGCTAAAGGGCGGCAATTGCAGCGCCTTGAGTGCCACATAGAGCGCGGATGTGCCCGAATTGACGGCATCCACATAACCGCCGCCCATGTAGTCGGCGAACTCGGCGCAGTAGGCGGTCTCCTCCGCGCCGTTATAGCCCGGCGCGACCCCTGTGGCGATGGCATCGTCCAATAGGGCTATCAGCGCGGCTTTCTCTTCCTCGCCCATGTTGCCGCGCGGAGGGAACGGAGCGGTGCGCAGTCGCGCACCACCCTGTAGCGCCAAAAGAGATTGAGTCGCAGTCGTCATGACGATCTTTCCTTGCCGAATGGTGAAGAAAGGACGTTGTTGCGGGGGAGACCGGGCGCATGATGCCAGGTCATGGACACAGGCAGAGAATCTCCCGTGCGGACGTTGCGTGCCTCTAAACAGTCCGGAAGTTAAGTGCTCATCCCGCGTAGGGAGAGTTCCTCGGCGCGCAGACAGGCGACGCGCCGGTTGGGGCCGATGGGCGTCAGCGCGGGTGTTTCGTGCTTACAGCGTTCTTCCACATAGAGACAACGGGGGTGGAACGGACAGCCGCCCGGCAGATGGGCCGGGTCGGGCACTTCGCCGCTAAGGATGATCTCGTTCTCGCGATGGCGCGGATCGGGCCGCGGCACCGACGAGAGCAAGGCCTCGGTATAGGGGTGTTTGGGGGCGGCATAGAGTTCGTCGGTGGGTGCTTCCTCGACGATCTTGCCCGCATACATGACCGCGATGCGGTTGCAGGTATGCTTGACCACACCCAAGTCGTGGGAGATGAACAAGAACGCGATGTTCAGCTGCTCCTGTAAATCCTTGAGCAGATTGATGATCTGTGCCTGCACCGAGACATCCAGCGCGGAGACCGGCTCGTCGGCGACGATCAGCTTGGGGTTGAGCGCCAGCGCGCGTGCGATGCCGATGCGCTGGCGTTGACCGCCGCTAAAGGCATGGGGATAGCGGCGCAGGTAATGGGGCGCCAGGCCCACCAATTCCATCAACTCCAGCGCCCGTGCTTGCAGCGTGTCGCGGTCGGTGACGCCATGGGCGCGCAGCGGCTCGGTCACGGTGTCGAAAACCGTCATGCGCGGGTTGAGGGAGGCGAAGGGGTCTTGGAAGATCATCTGGGCATGGCGCCGAAAGGTGCGGAGCCGCTCCCGGTTCAACTGCATTAAATCCACGGCATTGCCGTCTACATGCATGGTGACGCTGCCGCCGGTCGGTTCCAGCCCGCGCAGCACACAGAGACCGGTGGTGGTCTTGCCGCAACCGCTCTCGCCTACCAAGCCCAGCACCTCGCCCTGGCGGATGCTGAAATTCACGTCATCTACCGCCTTACGCACTGCAATTTGCCGCCGCAGCAACCCCGACCGTATGGGAAAGTATTTCTTTAAGCCTTTGACTTCGACCAAAATCGGCGCTTCCGCTTGTCCGGTGGTGTGGTTAAGCATAGCGGCGGCTCTCCTCGGTTTCCAGGACACAGGCGACTGCGTGTCCGTTCCTCACAGGCAACAGCGCAGGCGGCTCGCCCGAATTGCATAACCCCGCCACCGCCACGTCGCAGCGCGGATGGAAGGGACACCCCGGTACAACGGCAAACGGCTCCGGCACAGTGCCGCGAATCGAAAGCAGGCGGGCCGTGCGTGGGGCATCCACCTTGGGGATGGAGCGCAACAACGCTTTGGTGTAAGGGTGCTTTGGCGCGTGGAAGATGCTGTCCACGTCGGCGAACTCCACCACGCGGCCGCGATACATCACCGCCACTTCGTCAGCCATCCGCGCGATGACGCCCAAATTGTGGGTGATGATCATGACCGCCATCGCATATTCCTCTTGCAACTCCCGGATCAGGCGCAGGATTTGGGCCTGGATGGTCACATCCAGCGCGGTGGTCGGCTCATCGGCGATCAGCAGCAAGGGCCGGTTGCAAAGCGCAATCGCGATCATGGCGCGCTGGCGCAAGCCGCCGCTCAATTGAAACGAGTAGTCGTCAATGCGCTGTTCGGCGCGCGGGATGCCCACCTTACGCAGCATTTCGATGCCCAGATTGCGCGCCTCGCGCTTGGATAAATCTTGATGCAGCCGGATAGCCTCCACCAGCTGTTCGCCGATGGTATGCACCGGGCTGAGCGCAGTCATCGGCTCCTGGAAGATCATGGCGATGCGGTTGCCGCGGATTTCGAGCATGGTGCGCCCATCTTCGTCTACCTGGGCCAAGTCCACGATCTGCTCGATGTTGCGGCTGTCGGGATAGCGAAAGAGCATCTGTCCGTCCACGATTTTAGCCGAACGCGGCAGAAGGCGCATGATGGACATGGCGGTAATGCTCTTGCCGCAGCCGCTCTCGCCGACGATGCCCAACGTGCCCTGGGGCCGAATGCGGAAATCCACGCCGTCCACGGCGCGCACGATGCCTTCGTCGAAGCGAAAATGGGTTTTCAGCCCCTTGACCTCAAGGATATTCTCCATGCGCTTCCTGCCTAGTTGCTATACGGGTCGGCGGCGTCGCGCAGCCCGTCGCCAAAGAAATTGAAAGCCAAGACCGTGATCACGACGAAGAAAATGGGAATGAGCAGCCACGGATAGCTGGCGATGGTGCGCACATTCTGGGCGTCTTGAAGCAAAACGCCCCAACTGGAAACCGGCGGGCGCAACCCTAGCCCCAGAAAGCTCAACACCGTCTCCCCCAAGATCATCGCGGGGATGCTCAGGGTGATCACCACGATCAAGTGGCTGGTGAAAGACGGCAGCAGATGGTGGCTGATAATGCGATGTTCCTTGACGCCGGCGAGCCGCGCCGCCATCGCAAAATCCTGCTCACGCAACGACAAAATTTTGCCGCGCACGACCCGCGCGATATCGGTCCAGCCCAACAAGGCAAGAATGATGGAAATGGCGAAATAGACGCGCAGGATGGGCCAGTTGGGCGGCAAGGCGGCAGCGATTCCCATCCACAGGGGAATGTCCGGGAAGGCGCGCAAAATTTCGATTGCACGCTGGATGATGATGTCGGGCACGCCACCATAGTAGCCGGAGATGCCGCCCAGCGCGATGCCGATCACCAAACTCAGCGCGACCCCCACCAACCCGATGGAGAGCGAGATGCGCGTGCCGTAAAGGATTCGCGAGAGCAAGTCACGCCCCAGACTGTCGCTGCCCAGGAGGAAGAGGGTGGCGTCGCCTTCCACGCCGAACAAACGTCGCTCCAGGGTAACCAGCCCCCACAGCTTATACGGCTCGACTTTGGGCAAAAAGACCAGGTAATTGGGGTCGTTGTAATTGGTCTCGTAGATTTCCAACAACGTCCTGGGGTCGCGCGTCATGGTATAGCCGTAGACGAAGGGCCATGTCAATTCCCCGTTGTGGATCACCCGGATCAACTGCGGCGGCGCGTAGAGATAGCGTGAATTGCGTGCCGTATAGTCATAGGGGCTGAGGAACTCGGCGAAGATCGCGGTCAGATAGAGCGCGATCACGATGCCCAGCGAGATCATCGCCAACCGGTGCTTGCGTAGCCGCCAGAGAATCAGCCGCGTTTGCGAGGCAGTATAGTAGGCTTCGGCCTTGCTCCCTACCGTGACGTCGGCGATCTCCTCGCCCGGCAACGCCACCGGATCCGCCGGCTTCGGCGCAGCACGGCTACCGAGTTTGGATGTGTCTTCCAGCATCGTTTCTCCTCAAAGTCTCTACGAGAAGGTCCCCCGATTTTTCGGATGGCTCGAAAAAACTGTTTAGGTGCGGCTGCCGAAGCGGATGCGCGGGTCGGCCCAGGCCAAGAGGAGATCGGAGATCAAGGTTCCGATCACGGTCAGGCTGCTTAAGAGCAGGATGAACGCGCCCGCGACATACAAATCCTGGCTGAGCAGGGAGCGCAAATAAAGCGGCCCAGTCGTGGGCAAGTTGAGCACGATGGCGGTAATCGTCGCGCCCGAAACGACGCTGGGCAAGATGAAGGCGGCGCTGCTCAAGACCGGGTTGAGCGCCACGCGCACCGGGTATTTCCAGAGCATCCGGCGACGCGGCATGCCACGTGCGCGCGCCGCCACCACATATTGCTTGCCCAACTCGTCCAACAGATTGGCGCGCATGACGCGGATCAACCCTGCCGTACCCGCCGTCCCGATGACGACGATGGGAACCCAAACATGGCTCAAGAGATCAACAAATTTGGCCCAACTCCAGGGTGCGTTTTCAAATTGTGGCGAGAATAGGCCGCCTACATTTTGGCCGAAGAACTCGAACCCGATATAGAGCAAGATCAACGCCAGGCTGAAATTGGGAATGGATAGCCCCAAGAAGCCTAAGAACGTCAGGACATAATCCGCCAGGGAATACTGGCGCAGGGCGGAAAAGATGCCGATGGGGATCGCCACCGCATAAATAAAGATTGTGGAGGCAACCGACAGGGCAATCGTGCGCCACATGCGGTCGCCGATCAATTCGGCGACCGGGCGTCGCCACTCGAAAGAATGACCGAAATCCCCCCGCAGCGCGCGCGTGATCCACTTCCAATACTGGATATAGATCGGCTGATTGACGCCGTACAGTTCCTCCATCTGTCGCCGGGTATCGGCGTCGGGGATCTGAC
>CAKZVN010000211.1 GCA_937922105.1 uncultured Litorilinea sp. | reverse complement strand
AAATTGCCATGCGTTTGATTCCACGAAAGCTCTGTTTGACGCGCGGTGTCGGCATCCACAAGGAAAAGCTCACCAGTTTTGAGATGGCCCTGCGCGATGCCGGCATCGCGCAATTTAACCTGGTGCGTGTCTCGTCCATCTTCCCGCCGCGCTGCAAGATCGTCCCGCCGGAGGAGGGTTTGGCGCTGCTCCAAGCCGGGGAGATCGTCTTTTCGGTCTTGGCTGAGATGTCCACGAATGAGCCGGGCCGGCGCATTGCTGCATCCATCGGCGTCGCACGGCCTGCCGACCCGGACAAATACGGCTATCTCTCCGAGCATCACACCTATGGGCAGACGGAAGCCGAAGCCGGCGACTATGCCGAGGACCTGGCTGCCACCATGTTGGCAACGACCCTGGGCATCCAGTTTGACGCCGAGAAAGATTACAACGCGCGCAAGGAACAGTACATGATGGGGGGCGAGATTGTAGACAGCACCAGCATTACCATGGCTGTCACTGCCGCGCCCGGCGGTGTTTGGACCACGGTCATCGCCGCGGCGATCTTGATCTGACCCATGCGCGATCTATACGACGCCGGCGCATTTCTGGGGCTTGACCCGGCACACAGCGACTTTGCCGGTGCCCGGGTCTTGGTCTTGCCCATCCCGTTTGAAGCCACGGTGAGCTATGGCGCGGGCACAGCCCACGGCCCGGCGGCAATCCTCGCCGCCTCGCAACAGGTGGAGCTTTACGACCGCGAGTTCGACGCGGAGCCGGCGCTGGACTATGGCGTCCACACCCTGCCGGCAGTCGAACTGCCCAGCGACCCGCAGCAGGCCGTTGCCCGGATCGCACAAGCCGTGACCACAGCCGCGGCGACGACCAAGCTGGTGGTCGGCTTGGGCGGGGAGCATACGGTGAGTGTAGGCTTTGCGCGCGGGTTGTTGGACGCAGTGGGCGGCCCGCTGACTGTGTTGCAGATTGACGCCCATGCCGACTTGCGCGCCGAATACGACGGGACACCCTACAGCCACGCCTGTGTGGCGCGACGCCTGTTGGAGGATGCGCGCATCGAGCAAGTGTTGCAACTGGGCATTCGCTCGGTCTGCCGCGAGGAAGTTGACTTCGCCCGCGCGCACCCCGACCGCGTGCGTCTCTGGTATGCCGAGGAGATTCACGCCGGTGGCTGGCAGGCGGAACTGATCCGCCGCGTGGCGGGCAAGCGTGTCTTCCTGACATTGGACGTGGACGGCTTGGACCCGTCCATCGTCCCCGCTACCGGGACGCCGGAGCCGGACGGTCTCAGCTGGCGCGAGACGCTGGACATCCTGCGCCTGAGCGCCCGTTATGGTCATCTTGTTGGGCTGGACTGCGTAGAGCTGGCGCCACAGCCGGGGCTACATAGCGCCGACTTTGCCGTTGCCAAGCTGCTTTACAAAGCCGTCAGCTACGCATTGCGTGTGGGACCGCCGGCTTGAGCCGCGGTCTGAGTTGTTGCAAGGAGGTTTTGCAGAGAAGAGATGAACCGAGAACAGTACGCACAGTACCAAGCTGTCAAGGCGTTCATGCGCCACCATTACCGCCACTTCAATGCCGCCGCCGTGGTGGACGCGGCTGAAGGCTATCGCACCTTTGTGAACCAGGGCGGTAAGATGTTGGTGGCGATGGCAGGCGCTATGAGCACCGCCGAGCTGGGCCTCTCGCTAGCCGAGATGATTCGCCAGGACAAGGTGCACGCCATCAGTTGCACCGGCGCCAATCTGGAAGAGGACATCTACAACCTGGTCGCACATGACCACTACGTCCGCATTCCGAATTACCGCGACCTCACGCCGGAGGACGAGCACGAACTGCTTTCCCGCCATCTCAACCGCGTGACCGACACCTGTATCCCGGAAGAGGAAGCCATCCGCCGCATCGAGGAGGCCATTCTCGACGAGTGGGTCGCGGCGGACCGCGCCGGGGAGCGCTACTTTCCCCACGAGTTTCTCTATCGCATCCTGCGCAGCGGGCGGCTGGCGCACTCGTATCAGATTGACCCGCGCGACTCGTGGATGGTGGCGGCGGCGGAGAAGGACTTGCCCATTTTTGTGCCCGGTTGGGAGGATTCCACCACGGGCAACATCTATACCTCCCACTGTATGCGCGGGAACATTCGCAATGTCCATACCGTGCGCAACGGCATCGAGTATATGATGGTCTTGGCGGACTGGTATCGCAAACAGACGACGCAGCAGCCGGTGGGCTTCTTCCAGATCGGCGGCGGGATTGCGGGCGACTTTCCGATCTGCGTCGTGCCCATGTTACGCCAGGACATGCAGTCGGACGTGCCGCTGTGGCGTTATTTCTGCCAGATCAGCGACTCCACCACCAGCTACGGTTCCTACTCCGGCGCGGTGCCCAACGAGAAGATCACGTGGGAGAAGCTCGCGATTGATACGCCCAAGTACATGATCGAGTCGGACGCCACCATCGTTGCGCCCCTGATCTTTGCCTATGTGCTGGCTGATTGAGGTCGTGTAGAAGCTAAGTGGTCTGTCCTGCGTTCTATACGGACAGAGCGCGTTGCCCTCCAAGCGAGAAGGCCCTGCAATGGCCCGCGTCTAGCTACAGCGCGGGCCGTTTGCATCTCCGTCTATTCCACAGTAGAATAGTGGTATTCTACGCAGAAATAGCTGTGGGGATAGGCAATGGCGACACTCTCACCCGACGAAACCATCCTCGGTCTGCTGGCGGCGCGGCCCCAACATGGCTACGAATTGCTGGAAGCATTCCATAGCCCGGCGGCGCTTGGTCGCGTCTGGCGGCTCAGCACGAGCCAGCTCTATAACATCCTGAAGCGACTGGAGAGTGCGAATTACATTACCGGCCACGTCTATACGTCGCCCAGCGGGCCGCCGCGCACCGAATATCGCTTGACCGAAGCCGGGCAGGCCCACTTTATGCGTTGGCTGTGCCACGACGCGCCCTCTGCCAGTATCCGCCGGGTGCGTGTCGAGTTTCTCAGCCGCCTCTATTTGGCGCGTCTCCTGCGATTGCCCACCGCCGGTATCATCCAGGCCCAGATTGAGGCTTGCCGCCACGAATTGGCGCGGCTGCGCGATCACGGCACAGACGGCTCCGGTATGGAACGGCTGGCGGATACATTTGTGGCGAGACAATTGGAAGCTGTCCTCGATTGGCTCCAACATATCCAAGAGAATGGGCCGGGCGCCCTGCAATTTGACCTCGCCCCCGGCACGTCGTTGCATTTCTAAAACTACACCGTTGCGCCGAAAGGAACCCGCTTGTATGCACCACTTTCTACCCAGATTGGGGATTGTGGGGTTGCTTTTGTTGTTGTCCGCCTGTGCGGTTACACCGATCCAGGCACCTGTCCCTGCGACTGAGCCACCGACGCGCATCACCGTCTCCGCCGCTGCGGACCTGATCCCGGCTTTCGAGGAACTAGGACGCCTGTTTACCGAAGAGACCGGAATCACCGTTGTCTTTAACTTCGGCTCTACCGGTCAACTGGCGCAGCAGATTGCCCAGGGCGCGCCGGTGGACCTCTTCGCCGCCGCCAACCAAGCGTTTATCCAAGAATTGAACGAGTTGGGGCGGGTGATTCCTGATTCCATTGCGCTCTACGCTGTGGGGCGCATCACCCTCTGGACGCGTACCGACAGCCCGCTGACCTTCACCACCATCGAAGACCTTGCACAGCCGGGAATCGAGCGCATTGCCATTGCCAACCCGGAACACGCGCCCTACGGCATTGCGGCGCGCGAGGCGTTACAGAGCGCGGGCCTGTGGGATGCGCTCCAGCCCAAACTCATCTTTGGGGAGAATGTGGCGCAAACCCTGCAATATGCCGAGACCGGCAATGTAGACGTGGCGATTGTGGCGCTCTCGTTGAGCATTGCCGCCGGCGACGAGGGACGCTGGGTGCTGTTACCCGAGGCGCTGCATAACCCGCTTTACCAGGCGTTGGCGGTGGTGGCGGATAGCCCGCACGAGGCTGAGGCGCGCCTCTTCGCCCAGTTCGTCAATAGCCCCGAAGGCCGTGTGGTCATGCGCAAGTATGGTTTCATCTTGCCGGGCGAGGACCCCATCCAATGAGTTGGGACCCCTTTCGGCTCTCGCTCCAGGTCACGGGCGTCGCCACTGCCGGGATTGCAGTGATCGGGATTGCGCTGGCGTGGCTGTTAGCACGCCGCGAGTTCCGGGGCAAGTTGCTGCTGGTCACCACGCTGTATCTGCCCCTGGTGCTGCCGCCGACGGTGGTGGGCTACTATCTGCTGATTGCGCTGGGGCGCAGCAGCCCGTTTTATGCACTCTTGAACTTCAACATCCTCTTTACCTGGCAAGCGGCGGCGCTGGCTTCCTTTGTGGTCGGCTTGCCGCTGATGGTCCAAACCGCACGCACGGCGTTCGAGGAAGTGGAGCGCGAGATTGAAGATGCGGCACGCGCCGACGGTGCTACCGAAGTCCAGGTTTTTCGCTACATCACGCTGCCAGCTGCGCGGCGGGGTATCCTGGCGGGGTTGATCCTGAGTTCGGCACGCGCGCTAGGCGAATTCGGCGCGACGGTGATGGTGGCGGGCAGTATCCCTGGTCGCACGCAGACCCTCCCGCTTGCCATCTACGATGCTGTCCAAGCGCGGCGCTACGACGACGCCAACCTCATGGTGCTGGTCATGACGGCGCTGGCTTACGCCGGGCTGTGGCTGGTGCATCACCTGGGCTACAACGGACAAGCCCGCCGCCGCACGCCGTAGGATGATACCGATACGAGTCAGGTGTTGGACGTTGCGTATTTGACCAGGTCAGGTATGATACGGCTATGGGCAAATTGATCGCATTCGGTTGGTATGGCGGAAAGTTCAGTCATTTGAACTGGCTCTTGCCCCTCTTGCCACGCACACAACACTATTGCGAGCCGTTCGGTGGATCGGCAGCCGTTCTCATTAACCGTGAACCCTCACCGGTAGAGACCTATCACGATCTGGATGGCGGTGTCGTCAATTTTTTCCGCGTCCTGCGCGAACAAAAAGATGAACTCATCGAAGCCATTGGACTGACGCCATTTTCGCGCGCAGAGTATGAACTGGCGCTCAATTATGCTGATCCATCGGTGTCGGCGCTGGAGCGTGCGCGGCGCTTCTACATTTGCGCGCGCCAGACTCGCACAGGCCTTGCGCAAAAAGGGAGCACAGGGCGCTGGGCTCATTGTTTGATGACCAGTCGTGCAGGGATGGCAGGGGCTGTCTCGCGCTGGCTGGGCAGTGTGGAAGATCTGCCGGAGATCGCCATGCGCTTGCTCCGGGTACAGATTGAACACGCCCCGGCGCTGGAAGTTATTGCGCGCTACGATAGCGCGGAGACCCTCTTTTACTGCGATCCCCCGTACCCCCACAGCGCGCGCGGAGACAAGAACGCCTACGCCCACGAAATGAGTGATCGCCAGCACGAAGAGCTTGCCGAATTCCTTCACCAGGTGAAGGGGAAAGTCGCGCTTTCCGGCTATCGTTGCGAGCTGTTGGATCGCCTCTATCGCGATTGGAATTTTGTCCAGGCTCCCCAGAAAAAGATTCACTCCACTAAGGACGACCGCGTAGAAGTTCTGTGGGCAAACTACGATCTACATAAGGCGGATGAATGGCAGTCGCGCCGGAAAAATTCCTCGATGCAGCTTTTCAACGAGCCGTAACGGCTCAAAGTCCATTGGTTCATCCGCCCGAAACCGCAGAGACCATCTGAGCGATTGCGTCCAGTTCTGCCAACCGTGCGCTCATCCGGCTTCTAATGGCGGCTGCGCTTGCCAAGTTGCATCGCCCGGAAGTTGACATTCGCAAGCCGTATACCGAAATCGGCAGCGACGATACATATTCAGGGCGCGCCTACGATGAACAATTCATTACCCCGTTCATCGGTCGCCACGATCTGCCTTGTAACCCGACGACGGCATTTCTCACCCCGGCATTACGCAACATCAATACACCTCTCACTGCCGAGACCGCATTGATCGGCCGGCCCAAGGGGCTATATCGCGACGCCGTCGCGCTTCTCGACCAGGTATATCAGGGAGCGCTATCGCCGGCGGACTTGCTCGCTGAATCCGTTCGCTGCCTGTTGCTGCTCAAACAGGCAAATCAGGCAACCACTGCCGTGTTGCTGCAACGCCTGGCGGCAAATCGCGGCGCGGTGAACCTGTCCTCCGAAGAAATTGTTACCCTGATTGAACAGAATCTGAAGTCACCCGCGACCAGTCGCCTGCCGGTGCTTATCGTGGCAGCCGCCTATCGGTCAGCCGCTGCTCGTCTGGGCGAAACGGCCAAGGTGTTACACGCTCACAACGCTGCGGATTCACAGACCGGCGCCGTCGGAGATGTAGAGATCACACTCGTCAATGAGGAGCGGATTGTCACTAGCTATGAAATGAAGAGCAAACGGGTGTCGCGTCTGGATATTGACCAGGCGTTGCGGAAAATTGCGCGCCACGCGCCCCCGCCGGACAACTACATCTTCATCACGACTGATGCGATCGAACCGGATGTCCAGGAGTATGCGCGCAGCCTCTATCGCCAGATCGGCATCGAGTTGGTTGTATTGGACTGCCTGGCGTTCTTGCGACATTTCCTGCACTTGTTCCACCGCCTGCGCATGGATTTTCTCGACGAATACCAACGCCTGCTCTTGAGCGAACCGGAGAGCGCCGTCCGACAAGAGGTGAAACAGGCGTTTCTGGCCCTGCGGCTTGCCGCAGAGAACGACGAGTAACCACGTCACCCAACGTTGGCTCTACCCCGCATCATCATCCGGGGCCATTTCCAGTTGTTCGATGAGGCGCACCAGGTCCGTGCGCGTGACGACGCCGATGACGCGGTCGCCCTGCATGACGGGCAGCATGGTCACTTCTGGGTCGAGCATGGCCTCCAGCGCCTCCTCGATGGGCGTCTCCGGCTCTACGGTGACGACCTCCTCCTGCATTAAGTCGCCTGCAGTAGTCGCCAGAACTTGGCGCAGTTGCTCGCGATATTGGCGTGCCTCGGCTAAGTTGACCGGGATCAGGGCTGAAAGCACTGCGATGTACTGGGGCTGGGGCAGTGGCGCGTTGCGTTTGATCAGGTCCATTTCGGTGATCAAGCCCAATAGTTCACCGGATTCATTCACCACGGGAACGCCGCTGAAGAGCCGTTCGCGCATGATGCGCGCCACCTTGCGAATCTCGGTCTCCGGCGTCACGGTGACCGCCGGGCTGCTCATAATCTCGCGCACTTGAATATCACGCCGTTGCATGGATGGGTCTCCTCGGCGGGATAACCGCCGCTGGGTGCCGATTGGAATGAGAGGATGTGCCCGACGGCTGCGCTAGACCACAAATTGGCCGTTGCGATAGAACAGGATGCCGTCCACCAAAATCTCGCTGTCGCGGCGCATGTCGCACAGAAAATCCCAGTGGACCGCGGACTGGTTGCGGCTCCCGGTTTCAGGATAGCCCGCGCCCAGCGCCACATGGATGGTGCCGCCGATCTTCTCGTCGAA
>CAKZVN010000210.1 GCA_937922105.1 uncultured Litorilinea sp. | reverse complement strand
CGGGCAATCCACGATCGCGTCCCCGCCACACAGAAAGAGCCTGCACAAATAGTCCAGCATCTCGTCCGCGCCGTGGCTCGCCAGAATATTTTCCGCCGGCACTCCCACATAATCGCTCAATGCCGCGCGCAGTTCGCTCTGCTCCGGGTCGGGGTAAATGTGATAATAGCCGTACTCTGCCAATGCCTCCACCACCGTCGGAACCGGCCCGTAGGGATTCTCATTGGCATCCAGCTTCACAATCTCGCGTGCTGCAATCCCCAGACGCTTGCTGAGCACCTCAAAGGGCTGGATGGGCGTATAGGCCTCCAACTGCGCGATCTCCGAGCGCACCAGCGCGCGCACATCAAACCCGCCGGTTCCCGCCACATTCCCCGCCACAGAGCTACCTCCTGCCCAGTTGTCGTGCAGTTGTGTTCTCAAGCCAACCGTCGTGTCACCGCCGCGGCGTGCGCGGTCAAGCCCTCTGCGTGCGCCATGCGCGCCGCCGCCGGCCCGATGGCTGCCAACGCGCGCGCATTGAGACCGATCACGCTCACCAGCTTCACAAAGTCCAACACATTCACCGGCCCGGCAAAACGCGCCGTCCCGCCCGTCGGCATCACGTGGCTAGGCCCCGCCACATAGTCGCCCAATACCTCAAAGCTGCGTTCCCCCAAAAAGACGCCGCCCGCGTGACGCACGCGCCCCAGATAGCTCCACGGCTCGTTGATCAACAAGCAAAGATGCTCCGGCGCAAATTGGTTGGAAAGGTCAAACGCCTGCTCCAGTGATTCCGTCACGACAATTCCGCTGCCCTGCGCCAGCGCGCCGGCGATGATCTCGGACCGCCCCAGTTCCTCCAATTGCGCCATCACCGCAGCCTGCACTGCCGCTGCTGTTGTCTGGCTGGGCGTCAACAAAATCGCGCGCGCTAATACATCATGCTCGGCCTGCGCCAAGAGGTCCGCAGCCGCCAGTTGCGGGTCCGCAGACTCATCCGCGATCACCAGCGTCTCCGTCGGTCCCGGCAAGCCGTCAATCCCCACCAAACCGAACACCTGGCGCTTCGCCAGCGTCGTAAAGAGATTGCCCGGCCCACAGATTTTGTCCACCGCGGGGATCGTCTCCGTCCCGAAGGCAAGCGCGGCAATCGCCTGCGCGCCCCCCGCCACATAGACGGCGTCGCACCCTGCAATCTGCGCCGCGGCTAAAATCGTCGGATGGGGCAGCCCCGTTGCACGCTGCGGCGGCGTGATCAAGACCAACTGGTCCACCCCTGCCACACGTGCCGGGATCGCGGTCATCAACAGCGAACTGAACAACGGCGCCGTACCGCCCGGAATATAGACACCGACGCGCTCAATCGGTCGCACCAATTGTCCGACCGTGCCTTCCTCGTCGTTGTGAATCCAACTGAGCGCCGGTTGGCGACGGTGAAAGGCCTCGATGCGCTGCGCAGCCAACTGCATCGCCTCCAGCAGGGACGACTCCACCTGGGCCGTTGCCTCGGCGAGCGCGGCGGCGTCCACCACCAGCCCTGCGCTGCTCCCGTCCAGCCGCTGCGACCACTCCAGCACCGCCGCATCGCCCCGGCTACGCACATCGCGCAGAATGCGCCGCACCGCCTCATCCGGGCCGATACGCTCGCCGAAGGTGCGCTCGATCCGGTCCAACACAGCGGACGGCACCTCCATCTCATCCCAAGCAGCGCGGCGCAGAATTGTCTTCTGCGCCGCCTCCACACTCAATACTCTCATCACAGCCGGCTCAATTTCTTGCAGTTTGCATCCGGGGCGTCGGTGAACGAAGCGCCGGACAGCCCGCGCCGTCAATAGGCGCTCAGCCGCTCCGCGTCCTCGATCTTACCCAACACCACCAGGATGTCGTTCGGTTCAATGCGAAAGTTTGCGCTAGGACTGACCATCAATTCATTGCCGCGACGGACCGCCATCGCAGTCAACCCGTAACGTTGGCGTAACTCGCTCTCCGCCAGGGTATGCCCCCAGAAATGAGGCGGCGCCAACAACTCCACCACCCCCACATCCGCACTCACTTCCAGGTAATCAATAAAGTGACCGGCTGCCAGCTTGCGCCCCAGCCGCACCCCAGCCTCATGTTCGGGCAGGATCACCTCATCCGCGCCCACGCGCAGCAAAATCTCCTTTTGCGTGCGTGTACGCGCCTTGCTGATCACTCGCTTCACACCCAGACGACGCAGCAGTACCGTCGCCAAGATATTGCTCTCAAAGTCCGTCCCGATGCAGACCAAGCCCACGTCAAACGCATCCACACCGGCTTGGCGCAGCGCATCCACGTTGGTGGCGTCCAGGTGGATCACATTCGGCAGCGAGTTGCTCATCTCCTGTACTCGATTCAGGTCGGAGTCAATCGCCAACACGCTGTGCCCATAGCTGACCAGCGTTTTCGCCACCGACGTGCCGAAACGCCCCAGCCCAATCACCACGTATTCCTCGCGCTTGCGGCTGCCCGGCGTCGCATGGCGCGCAACACCGGCCGGTTCTTCCACCCGGATCGCCTCGGCGCTCAACCCATTCGACGCACGGCTCTTACGCCCGCCGAGAAAACTCAGCCAATGTCCGCCTTGCGTCCCCATACCTCACCGATCACCTCTCGCAGCCTACGGATCGCTGCAATCCCGCGTAAAGCCGCACACCGTACAGATAATCTTGCAGTGCCGCTTCAACACAGGCCCTGCGCACAGCCAACACTGCGGGTCCTCATCAGCCTGTCGTCCAACCGCAGCCGTCGCCCCCAAGCGTTGCGCCGCACGGACCGGTGCGAGCAACTCACTCCGCTGCTCGATCTCCCCGCCGTGAGTATAGAAGAGCACCTCATACTTCGTCAATTCACCCGCTACATAGACGAATTTGGCCGAGAAAAACCGCGGCTCGTCCAGCCACCGCATAAAAATACGGTCACCGGGCCATAGGTTCAACTCGAACAGGCGCTCATCCTCGATCCAAGCCAGGTGACCCTCCGCCGACTCGATCAACTCACCGGTGAAGCGACCGCCGCTAAACACAAACGTATACCAATCATCGCCGCCGTTGAACTGCGGAAAGCTGATCACCCCGCATAGCCGCGGCGCGATCCAGCGAAGACCGCTCTCCTCATACACCTCCCGGATCGCGCACTCTTCAGGCGTCTCGCCGGCTTCCAGCTTGCCGCCAAGACCGTTCCATTTGCCCGCGTGCATATCATTGGCTTTCTTGACGCGGTGCAACATCAACGTGCGCCCGGCATGACGCACATAACAAAGCGTTGCCAGCTTGATCAAAAGCGCGCCAACTCCCGCGCCATTCGCGCAATCTTCGCTGCGTTCGGGCGATACGCATCCTCCAGCGGCGGGCTAAAGGGAATCGGCACATCCAGCCCACCCAGCCGCGCAATCGGCGCATCTAGCCACTCGAAGGCCCGCTCGGCAATCAGTGCAGCAACCTCCGCGCCTACGCCGGCAAGACGATTGGCGCTGTGGACAATCAGCACCTTGCCCGTCTTGGTCGCCGCTGCCAAGATCGCCTCCTCATCCAGCGGCTTAAGCGTGCGTAAATCCAGCACCTCGCACTCGATGCCCTCTACGGCAAGCGTTTGGGCTGCTTCCAGCGCCTGATGCACCTGCGCGCCATAAGTGATGATGGTCACGTCGTCGCCCTGGCGCATCGTCTGTGCTACCCCGATGGGCGTTACATGCTCGCCCGGCGGTACATAGCCTTTCAGACTGCGATAGAGCGGCTTGCTTTCGAAATAGATCACCGGGTTATTGTCGCGAATCGCTGCAATGAGCAGCCCCTTCGCATCCGCCGGGGTCGCAGGCGCGACCACCTTCAACCCTGGCGCGTGGACAAACCAGGCTTCAGGGTTCTGGCTATGAAACGGCCCGGACCGCAGCCCACCGTCGCTGGGCGCACGGATCACCCAGGGGACGGCTCCCTGCCACCGGTAGTAATTGGTCGCGGCAAACTGCACGATAGAGTCAAACCCTGCGCTGATAAAGTCGGCAAATTGCATCTCCACTACCGGGCGCAACCCCATCAGCGCCATCCCGGTTGCCGCACCGATAAAGCCGAGTTCCGCCATGGGCATGTTGAGCACGCGTCGTGTCCCGAACTCATCCGACAGCCCTTTGGTCACCTTAAACGCACCGCCAAACGGGTCCGCCACATCTTCGCCCATGATCAGTACATTCGGGTCACGCGCCATCTCTTCGCGCAGCGCCTCGCTGATCGCCGCAATATAGGTCAGCGTGCGCTCCTCGACGGCGCTCCGCTCCGCTTCGGCAAACCCATAGTTGGCGCTAACCACCGCAGCGTTCATCGTCGGCCCATCCTCCGGTCCTGCATTCGGTTATGGCGCATAAACACCTTCCGTCACCGTCGCCGCGTCCGGGAAGGGACTGCGCTCCGCTTCGGCAAGCGCGTCCGCAACCTCGACGGCACACCGATGCGCGATCTCGTTCAGTTCGTCCTGGTCGGCAACCCCTTCCGCCACCAGCCGTGCCGCATAGGTGACAATCGGGTCGCGTTTTTCCCACTCAGCCAACAACTCACGCGGCACATACTCTGCGCCGTCATGGATGGCGTGCCCCAACATGCGCATGGTCTTACACTCGATCAACGACGGCCCGTCGCCTGCCCGCGCCCGCTCTACCGCAGTTTTGGTCGCCGCATAGACCGCCTCCACATCATTACCGTCCACCACCACGCCCGGAATTCCATAGGACGCGGCGCGAACCGCGATGTCGGCAATGTTCATCTGCTGGGACAGCGGTGTCGAGTAGGCATACTGGTTGTTTTCGATGATCAGCACGAAGGGAGCTTTCTGCACAGACGCCAAATTGAGCGATTCATGAAACAGCCCTGCGCTGCTCGAGCCGTCCCCCACATAAGTCAACGCGACGCGCGCCTCGCGGCGATAGGTGAAACTCATGGCGACCCCTACCGCCACCGGCAACGAGTGCGGCAAATGGCTGATAAAGCCCACCAGGTTCAGCCCCAGGTCCCCCGCGCCGTGCAGATTCACGTCGCGCCCCCGGCTCACCCCGTTGGCGCGGCCCAACATATTGGCGAAAATTCGCACCGGCGCCATCCCGCGCAGCAAATAGCAGCCCAGATCGCGGTGCATGGGCGCCACCACATCCTCCGGCGCCAGCGCATAGCCGCTGCCGATACTGATCGCCTCGTGTCCACGCTGGCTGAACACCCCACCCAGACCGCGTCCCCCGCGCCACGTCGCCACCATCAAGTCGTCGAACGCACGTGTCAATTGCATCCAGTAGTAGAGTTCGATGCGTTGTTCATTGCTGAGCATGGGGAGTACCGCCCTCAAGTCAATTGCGAATCAAGCCGCGGCTCAAAAGACCTCTACATCAGGAATCTTGCCATCGCCCCGTCCATCGGTCGCGACCCCTGCGCGCTCCATCACCACCCGCAACACCGCCGCGACCACGTCATCTACGCCCAACCCCGACGTATCCAACACCACTGCATCCCCGGCAACGCGCAGTGGGGAGAGCGCACGCCCGCTGTCCAGTTCATCGCGATGCAGCAAGTCGGCCCAAACCTGCTCAAAGGGCACGTCTTTGCCCTTCCGGCGCAGTTCGTCATAGCGACGCTGCGCCCGCTCCTGCGCGCTTGCGTCCAGATAAATCTTGACCGGCGCATCCGGCATAATCACCGTGCCGATATCCCGTCCCACCATCACAATCCCTGGTTTTTCCGCCTGCCCCGACCCGTAGCGCGCGCCGAGCCATCGTTGACGCGCGCTCATCGCCGTGCGCACCGCCGCATAAGCCGACACCACCGAGACATTGCGGTCCACATCTTCCCGCCGGATCGCCTCGCTCACATCTTGCCCGTCGGCGATCACACGGTTAGCGCCCTGTCCTGGTGACACCGGCGGCAACACATCAATCACCAGACGATTCGCCAACGCGCCGATCGCAGCCTCGTCGCTTGGCGCAATCCCGCGCTCCAGCGCAGCCCAGGTCACAGCCCGGTACATCACACCAGTATCAAAAAACAGATAATCCAACACCGCGGCGACCGCCGCGCCCACCGTGCTCTTACCGGACCCGGCAGGCCCATCAACGGCAATCACACGCGGTCTCAACATTAACCCTGCTCTTCGCGCCTGCTCCATGGCGCCGGTTGGCATCACGGGTCAACATCCTAGGACTTAGGTCGGGGACGCGCGCGCCCGGGTGCAGTGTGACGGCGCGATGACGGTGGGGGCGCGGACTGCGCCGAACCCCGCCCGGTTCGACGCGCCGTCGCTTTGGCAGGGCCTCCTCCTCGCATATTCCGGCGCGGCGCGCCCACCTCGGGCAACGCGACACGCTTCCCCCTGACCACCTGGCGCAACGCATGAACCTCCCCGCGCGTCAGTGGGCTGCTCTCCCCCACCTTCAATTCGCCCAGCACCAACGGCCCAATCGCCCATCGCACCAGGCGTAACGTCGGGTGCCCCACTGCCGCAGTCATGTGGCGAATCTGGCGTTTCTTACCCT
This sequence comes from uncultured Litorilinea sp., assembly GCA_937922105.1. GTDB lineage: Bacteria > Chloroflexota > Anaerolineae > Caldilineales > Caldilineaceae > QEUY01. The sequence goes on along the minus strand of CAKZVN010000210.1, from coordinate 11,647 downwards.
CGCGCAGGATAATCTCCAGCCAAGTACCGTCTCGCGGGCCGGGCGCAAGCTGCAATCCTGCCGGCAGACTCGGCACAATGCGCACTTCTGCGGGCGCGCTCATCCCGTCTGCCAACGGTACACCGCGACGCAGCGTGTCCAGGACATGTCCTGCCGGGCGCTCTGCCACCAGCACATAGTAGGTCTTGGGGTGCTCAAAGCGTGGATGCGTCAAGCGGTGAGCCAGGTCCCCGTCATCTGTCAACAGGACCAGGCCTTCGCTGTTCAGGTCCAACCGCCCCACCGGGAAGACGCGCGGGATGCGCGGCGGCAAATAGTCGGCGACCGTCTGGCGTCCACGCGCCTCCCCGCCAATATCGCTCAAGACCCCACGCGGCTTATACAGCTTGATGTACACATGCCGCGTCGCAATCTCCACCGGCACGCCATCCACGGCAATCACTGCACGCGCCGGGTCCACCTTCACGCCCATCTCGGTGACCCGCTGCCCGTCCACCGTGACGCGGCCCGCTGCAATCATCTCTTCGCCGGCGCGACGGCTGGCAACCCCTGCCGCCGCCAAGATTTTTTGTAAGCGTTCCTCAGCCATTCAGCGCACCACCAGTGTCTGCATCCCAACCCATTCGTCGCCGGCAAACCAGTCCAGTTGTCCAACTTGCGCGCCGGTGCTTGCGCCTGCCAACGCGTCGCGCGTGATCTGCCGAAACGCGGTCAACGTCGGCACCCCAGGCCCCATCTGCAAAACCACCGGCGGCATCCCCGTCGGACGCAGCCAGCGCGCCGTTCCGTCCGCGGCATAGACCCGATTCAAGACCGTTAACTCCTCCGCAGACGCCACAGTCCAGGCAAACGCTGCCTCCGTCGCCTCCAACAGTCGCCCGGCATCGGCATAGCGGTCCCGACTGCCCAAAATCACCACCAACAGCGTGCGCCCTTCCCGCTCCACCGCCACGATGAGACACTCACCTGCCGCGGGAGTTGTCCCAGTCTTGACACCGACTGCGGCGGGGTTCGTACTCAACCATTCGTTGGTGTTGCGCAGTTCGCGGCCTGCCACCGTCACGCGCGGCGTCCCCACCATCGTGCGGAAAAGCGGCTCGGCCCACAACCGCACCGTAAGTTGCAATAGGTCGCGGGCGCTGCTCACATGCCTCTGGGCATCCAGTCCATGCGGATTGGCAAAGTGCGTCTGTGCCAACCCAAGTTCCTCGGCGCGCCGGTTCATGCGCTCCACAAAGGTCGCCACATCCCCAGCTATATGTCTCGCCAAAGCCAGCGCCGCGTCATTCCCGCTTGGGACCAAAAGCCCCCACAGCAAGTCGCCCACCGTCAGTTGCATCCCGGCTCGCAACCCCATGCTCGCGCCGCCGATGATGTCCTCCGGCAAGACCGTGACCTGCGCGTCCAGATCGCCTTGCTCCAGCACCAGCAGCGCGGTCATCAACTTCGTTAGGCTGGCAGGTGGGTGAGCCTCATCCATCCCTTCACCGAACAACAACTGCCCGGCAGTCAAGTCGTAGACCAAGTAATGGGAGGTGGTCACGTCCGGTAACGCGCGCACCTCCGCCCAGCGCCGCAGCTCCCCTACCGATACACGCGCAGTCGGCGCAATCTCACGGTCTACCAACTTGGGGGGGCCGAACCCGGTCACCAACGGCAAAAACAGACAACAAAACGTCCAGACGAGCCACGCTTGCAGGCCACGCCGCTGCTCTTGACGCGAGGGCGCATCCCAAACTCTTGACCGCCGGGGGACGCCCTCCACCCCTCCCCTATGTTGTAAGAGGGACTGCGCTCCTTCCCCATTGGGGGAGGGCCGAAGTAAGGTTCTGCTGCGCCAAGACCCCGCGACACCTCTCTCCTTACGCGTGCGCAGCTTGACGCCACCGCTCGGCATCCATACAATACCGCACAGGCGCGGTCGTTCCGGTTCGAATAGCCGTCGGCTCACGCGTCAATTCCAAAAATGCCCTGTCTGCGGATGCGTTCGGTAATGTGAGGGAGAGACTATGCCGCTCTACGAATACTACTGCCCGACCTGCGCCACCACCTTCGAGGCGCTACGACCGGCGCAACAGGCCGATGCCCCCGCCGCCTGTCCAGGCTGCCAGGACACTGCGTCCCAGCGCATTCTATCCCTATTCGCCAGGAGCGTCAAAACCTCGGCTGCCACCATGCCCGCCATGAGCGCAGCGCCCGCCGCTGGCGGCTGTTGTGGCGGCGCGTGCGGCTGTGCCCATTAGCCGTCCTGTCCATGCTGTCCCACCAACCCAGCGACCCTGCCTTCCGCCTGGGTCGCCGCCGTCTCGTCACCCAGGACCACACCGGTCAGCCGCGCTACACAGACCTCCCGCTGACGGTCCAGGATTATCTCGACCCCCTGCCCGATGATGAGTTCACACTGGGCGAAGTACATGAGCGCGACGTGCAACGCATTGCCGCCGCCTTACGCCATCACTACCGCTACAACTCAGCCATTGCCGTCCTCACACGCACCAAAGTGCGCTGGAACGCAGCCATTGCCGCCCATCCCGCGCCGGACATCCTGCTGCTGGACAATCTCCCCGAACCGTCACGCCCCCGCGCCCTCCTGGACTTAACCCAAGAGCAAGCCGGCGTGCGCGCCGTCATCGAGGTCGTAGCTCCCCTCTTCGTCGAGCAAGACCTGGTCGAACTACCCGCACTTTACGCTGCGGCGGGTGTCCCCGAATTGTGGCTGGTTGACAGCGGGCTACGACCGGATAGCAACCAGACCCGCTACTCAATTACCGGCTACACGCTGGAAGAGGGCGTCTATCGCCCCCTCGCCCCCGACGCCACAGGCAGGCTCATCAGTGCCCGCGGACGCTTCTACTTCGCCCTTGCCGCCGATGCCCAAGACTTCATCCTGGGTGACACGCGCACCGGGCAACCCATCGCCCCGCCGCCCGACGTCGGCTCCTCCACGGCAGCGCGTATTGAAGCCGAGCTACGCGCTGAATCCATCGCCGCCAAACTCGACTTCCTGCGCTGAACTTTGTCCTGTCGTCGCCCTCATCACACCACCTCGCAGCCGGTTGCGTGCTCCCGCTACCCGTGCTAGAGTAACCGCCACGAATCACATCTCCACCAGCAACCACCAGCCGTCGAATACACCCGGCGGAACCTAATACCTTGCCATCGGAGATTGCACCCCATGCAACGCATCTGCTTTCTGCTCAAGGTCAAACCCACCCACCTCGACGAATATCGTCGCCGTCACCAAGAAGTATGGCCCGACATGCTCGCCGCGCTGAGAGCCACCGGTTGGCGCAACTACTCCCTCTTCCTGCGCGACGACGGCCTCCTGGTCGGCTATCTCGAAACCAAAGACTTCGACGCCGCCCGCGCCGGTATGGCGGCGCAGGAAGTCAACGCACGCTGGCAGGCCGAAATGGCCCCCTTTTTCGAGGCACTGGACGGACGCCGCCCCGACGAAGGTCTGCTTATTCTGGAGGAAGTCTTTCATCTGGACTGACCCCCTACCCAGCCAAGCCACCTGACGAAGCGAGTCGAACCCATGTCCTTCACCCAACGATCCTACCCCAAAGCACGCGTCGGTCTCTTCGCCGTAGGCCTAGCCGCCTATTGGCCCCAGTTCCCGGGCCTCAAGGAGCGGCTACAAGGCTACACTGCCCACATCGAGAATCAGTTGGCAGCCTTTGCCGATGTGGTTAACATCGGCCTCATTGACACGCCACAATCTGCCTACGCCGCAGGGAGCACGCTCGCCGCAGCCCAAACCGACTTGCTCATCTGCCACACCGCCACCTACGCCACCAGTTCCCAAGTCTTGCCCATCGTACAACAAGCCAAAGTGCCGGTGATCGTCCTCAATCTCCAGCCTAGCGCCGCGCTCGATTACGAACAGACCGACACCGGTGAATGGCTCGCCAACTGCTCGACGTGCTGCGTCCCCGAAATCAGCAACGCCTTTCACCGCGCCGCCATCGAATTTCAAGTCGTTTCGGGCATGTTATTCGATGACCCGCGCGTCTGGCGCGAGTTGCAGGACTGGTGCCGCGCTGCCACCGCCAAGCGCGTCCTCAGCGGCGCGCGTTTCGGCTTCCTGGGCCATACCTATCCCGGTATGCTCGACATGTACTCGGACTTCACCCAGCATCACGCCCAACTCGGTCTCCATGTCGAGGTGCTGGAAATGTGTGACCTTGCCGAGCGTGTTGCCGCGGTGCAGCCCGCGGAGATCGCCGCCAAACGCGACGAAACCTACGCTACCTTCGAAGTCGCCGACAGCGCCAAACCCGACGACCTGGACTGGGCCTTTCGCGTCGCAGCCGGCTTAGACCGCCTGGTCCAAGACTTCGAGTTGTCCGCGCTCGCCTATTACTACCGCGGCGCGCCGCAAAGCGACTACGAGCGTCTCGGCGCCGGTCTAATTCTCGGCAATACCCTGCTCACCGCCCGCGGCATCCCCGCCTCCGGTGAAGGCGATCTGAAGAACGCCGTTGCCATGAAAGTCATGGATGTGCTGGGCACCGGCGGCTCCTACACCGAATTCTACGCCATGGACTTCCGCGAGCACTTCGTGCTCATGGGACACGACGGACCGGGCCACATCGCCATCAGCGACCGCAAACCTATCCTGCGCGGTCTAGGGCTGTATCACGGCAAGGCAGGCTTCGGCGTCTCCGTGGAATTTAGCGTCAAGCAAGGTCCCGTCACCATCTTCGGCTGCACCCAGACGCGTGACGGTCGCCTCCGCTTCCTGGCTGCGGAGGGTGAATCAATCCCCGGTCCGATTTTGCGCATCGGCAACACCAACAGCCGCATTCGCTTTGCGCTGCCCCCGGCAGAATTCGTGGACGCATGGTGTGCCCTCGCCCCCACTCATCACTGTGCGCTGGGCATTGGTCACGTTGCGCCGGTGCTGCAAAAATTCGCAAAGCTCCTCGGCCTGGAGTTCACGCAGGTCGCCGTTCCACGCCTATAGACCCGCGCGGCCGAGCGCGATTCGGCGCACCGTGCGCCCACCTCACCAACGGGCCGGATCACAAATGAGAACACAGACGAGCAGGAGAGAAAATCGGCAGGAAAAGGAGCGAGAGCAGAGCAAAATAAACGACTTTGACAGCAAACGCGGGCCTATGGTATCGTTCTTCGCCAGATAAGCCTTCGTTTCGCGGCACAAGCACCACTCCCGAACACGTTCTTGCTCCGCTTTCTACGCGTCCGGCGCAGCGCAAAGTGGAGTTCCCATATATCACACTCTGCGGTTGTGATTACGCCCAGCAATGGGGCACCCACCGCGCAACCGCCGATGTCCCGGCTTACCGGCGTCTGCCGGTCTAAGGCGACAATACACTCGGTCCAGGCAGTCCGCTCCACGGGCTTCCCATCTATACAACCATCAACGATTTGAGTACCGACCAGGAGGAACCACATGCTCTCCAAACGATTGACCTGGGTCATCACCCTCATGCTGCTCGTGGCGCTCAGCGTAGCAGCATGTGGCGGCGGTGGCTCACAGCCTGCGCCTGCCGCACCGGCCCAACCGGCGGCACCGGCTGCCCCTGCTGCGCCGGCGGCTCCCGCAGCTCCTGCGGCGCCCGCTGCGCCTGCTGCTCCTGCAGAGGAAGAACGCCTCGGCGCGGCCCTCATCAAGGGTGATATTGAAGGACCGGAAATCATCACGGATGTCTCCCAGTATCCCACCACCTTCAACGAAGCCCCCATGCTGGCAGAGATGGTCGCCGCGGGCCAACTCCCCCCGGTCGAGGAGCGCCTCCCCATTCGTGAGGATCTCCTGGTGATCCAACCGCTGCATGAGATCGGCAAATATGGCGGCACCTGGCGCCGTGGCTTCACCGGCCCTGGTGACGGCCAAAACGGTCATCGCGTTGCCGGTGGGGATCGCTTGCTCTTCTGGGATGCGGACGAGTTCCCCAAACTGACCCCCAACGTCGCCAAGGGCTGGGAAGTCAATGAAGACGGCACCGTCATCACCATCTTCCTGCGCCAAGGCCTCAAGTGGTCGGACGGCGCGCCCTTCACCTCCGCCGACATCATGTTCTGGTTCAACCACATGTACATGAACGCGGACCTGGTGCCCGTGCGCTCCCCGTTCTTTAATGTGGATAAGGGCGCCACACTGGAAGCCCTGGACGACTACACCATCCAGTTCACCTTCCCGCAGGCCAACAGCCTCTTCCTGGAAGTCCTCGCCAGCTCGGTCAATGTCTTCGGCGGTAACGCCATCTTCGGCAACGCCGCGATGGGTGGTTTTGCCCCAGCCCACTACCTGAAGCAGTTCCACCCCGATTTTGTTGACAAAGAAGAACTGGACGCCCTGGTCGCCTCCTCCGGTTTCGACAACTGGGTGAACCTCTTCAAGGATCGCAACACCTGGGCGCGCAACCCTGAATTGCCCGTCGTCACCCCGTGGAAGACCGTCAACCCCATCACCACCGACACCTGGGTGTTGGAGCGCAACCCCTACTACTTCGGCGTCGACACCGCAGGCAATCAACTGCCCTACATTGACCGCATCTCCATGGGTCTCGCCGAAAACCTGGAAGTCCTCAACCTGCGCGCCATTGCCGGTGAATACGACTACCAGGCCCGCCACCTCGCCATTGCCAACGTCCCGGTCTTCCTGGAAAACCAGGAAAAGGGTAACTACACCCTCTACCTGGACCCGGCGCAACACGGCGCGGACGGCGCGCTCATGTTCAACCAGAGCTACCAAGCCGACCCCGAAATCGGCAAATGGCTGCGCAACGTGGACTTCCGCCGCGCGCTCTCGCTGGGCATTGACCGCGACTCCATCAACGAGATCATCTTCCTGGGCATCGGCGTGCCCGGCTCGGCGGTCGTCGCCGAAAGTTCGGTCTTCAATCCCGGCCCCGAATATCGCACGCTCTGGGCAACCTATGACCCGGATCAGGCCAACGCCCTGCTGGACAGCATCGGCCTGACCGCGCGCGACTCTGAGGGCTACCGCCTGCGCACCGACAACGGCCAGCGTCTGATCCTCGAAATCCCCACCATCCCGGCCTTCATCCAGTTCACGCAGATGGCTGAATTGATCAAGGAAGACTGGGCCGAGATCGGCATCTTCGCCAACGTCGTCGAACAGGAGCGTGGCTTGGTCGAGCAGCGCCGCGCCGCCAACGAACTGCAAATCTTCTTCTGGCAAAACGACGGCACGGACGAGTTGTATCTCTACCCGTTCCATGCGTTGCCCATCAACAACTCCTCCGGGACCGGGCCTGCCTTCGGTGACTGGTACTCCAGCAACGGCGCAGCCGGCATCGAGCCGCCCGACAACGTCAAGCGTGTGTTGGACATGTTCTCCCAGGGCTTGGTCGCCACGCCCGAAGAGCGCATCACCATCGGTCGCGAAATCTGGAAGATCATCACCGACGAAGTCTGGACCGCCGGCACCGTCGGCCAATCCGGCGCCTTCATGGGGGTGCGCATCGTCAAGAACAACATGGGCAACATCCCGTTGCGCCAGTTCAACATCCAGGCTGGGCAGACCCCCAACATCTCCCGCCCGGCGACCTTCTTCTTCAAGGATATCGAGTAGTTTACGGCGCCCTCGGACGGGGCGCGCCGTATGCCACCCGGAAGCCCTGTGGCTTCCGGGTGGCTTCCTGCACAGTACAGGAATCGCCTGCCTATGGTCAGCTACATCATCCAACGTTTTGTTGCCGGCATCCTCACCATCATCGCTGCGTCCATTATTGCTTTCGTCGTCATCCAATTGCCGCCGGGTGACTACGTCACCGCCTACATCGCCAACCTCCAAGCAACCGGCACCATGGTGAGCATGGAAGAAGCCGCGGCCCTGCGCATCCAGTACGGCCTCGATCAACCCGTTTACATCCAGTATCTCAAATGGGTCGGGTTGATGTTGCGCGGCAATTTCGGCATGGCGATGGAGTACAACCGCCCTGTGCTGGAAGTCATCGGTGACCGCATGACCCTTACGGTCATCGTTTCCTTTGCCGCGGTCGTCTTTATCTGGGCGCTCTCGTTGCCCATCGGCATCTACTCCGCCGTCCGCCAATACTCCATCGGAGACTATATTTTCACGTTTATCGGCTTTATCGGGATTGCCGTGCCCAACTTTATGTTGGCCTTGATCATTATGTACGTGAGCTATCGCTTTTTCAACGTGCAGAGCATCGGCGGCCTCTTCTCGCCCGACATGGCGTTGCAACCATGGAGTTGGGCCAAAGTGTGGGACCTGATCACGCACCTCCCCTTGCCCGCCATTGTCCTCGGTCTGGCAGGTATGGCGGAGGTCGTGCGCATCATGCGTGCCAATCTGCTGGACGAATTACGCAAACCCTACGTCGTCACCGCCCGCGCCAAAGGTTTGGCCGAACACCGCGTCATTCTTAAATACCCGGTGCGCGCCGCGCTCAACCCCTTTGCCAGCACCATCGGCTACATCTTCCCGTTCATCGTGTCGGGCAGCATCATTGTCTCCCTCGTCCTTTCCCTGCCCACCGTCGGCCCGCTTCTCTTCAAGGCCTTGATCGCCCAGGACCTCTTCCTCGCAGCGACCATTCTGCTCTTGTTGGCTGTGTTGACCGTGATCGGCACTTTCATCTCGGATCTCATCCTGATGTGGATTGACCCGCGCATTCGCTTTGGCATGGAAGGCAGCAAATAATGGCCGAAGCCGTCGAAACTCTCAAAGGCTCAACTCTCCCTCCCCAGCGCGACGCCGAAGCGGAACGCGCTGCCGCCGACCGCATTAGCATGGCGACCCAGTGGCAGCTCATGTGGTGGCGTTTCCGCAAACACCGGCTAGCGATGGCTGCCGCAGTGGTGGTACTCTTCGGCTATACTATCGTCCTCTTCGCCGACTTCTTTGCCTACGCCAACCCGCGCCAATCCGACGCGCAGCTCTCGCTTTTGCCCCCCCAGCCCATCTACTTCTTCGAAGACGGTCAATTCCGCCCCCATGTCCTGGGTCTAACGGGCAAGCGCGACCCGCGCACCTTCCGCCGTGTCTACGAGCCGGACCCCGAAAAGAAAATGTATCTCACCCTCTTCGCCCAGGGCTATGAATACAAACTTTTCGGTTTCATCCCCACCAATCGCCACCTCATCGGCGTCACCAACGGACGCGCCGAAGACGGCATCTTCCTCATGGGCACCGACCTACAGGGCCGCGACCTCTTCTCGCGGCTGATGCTCGCCACCCAGACCTCATTGACCATCGGTCTCGTGGGCGTGGCGTTGAGCCTTTTCTTGGGTGTGCTCCTGGGCGGCATCTCCGGTCTCTACGGCGGGGTAGTGGATGCCATCATCCAACGCCTGATCGAAATTGTCCGCTCGATCCCCACCATTCCCCTGTGGATGGGACTCGCCGCGGCGATGCCGTCCGAATGGCCCATCACCCGCATCTACTTTTTCATCACCATCATCATCGCGCTCATCGGTTGGACCACCATGGCGCGCGTCGTGCGCGGGCGCTTCCTCGCCCTGCGCGAGGAAGACTTCGTCACCGCCGCTGAGTTAGCTGGCGCAAGCCAAATGCGCATCATCTTCCGCCACATGGTCCCATCCTTCCTCAGCCACATCATCGCCGCCACGACCCTCGCCTTGCCCGCCATGATTATCGCCGAAACATCCCTCAGTTTCCTGGGTCTCGGCCTGCGCGCCCCCGCTGTGAGTTGGGGTGTTCTCCTGCAACAGGCTTCCAACATCCAGGCCGTCGCCATCACCCCCTGGCTACTCATCCCGGCTATCCCGGTGATTGTCATGGTCCTGGCCTTCAACTTCCTCGGTGACGGTCTGCGCGACGCGGCCGATCCATACGGGTGATCCATGCCGTTCTTCCGCCATCTGTGACCGATCGCCACAGGCGCAGACCATCATCAGCGACCGCCATGAGAGCCGAAACGCCCCATGCTTGCCGAACAACAACCAATTCTCTCTGTTCGTGATCTACGAACCTACTATCACCAAGACGAAGGCATCGTGCGCGCCGTTGACGGCGCCTCCTTCGATGTCTACGCCGGGCGCACCCTGGGCATCGTCGGCGAGAGCGGATGCGGCAAAAGCGTCACCGCACGCTCCATTCTCCGCATCGTCGAGCAAAACGGGCGCATCGAGTCCGGTTCCATCCATCTGCGCCGGCGCACCTCCTCCGGTCAAGTAGACGAGGTGGAGCTGACGGCGCTGCCCGCCAACAGCCGCGAGATGCGCAGCATCCGCGGCGGCGAAATCGCCTTGATCTTCCAGGAACCCATGACTTCGTTCAGCCCCTATCACACGGTGGGCAATCAGATCATCGAAGCTATCCGGCTCCACAGCGACCTCTCCAAAAGAGCTGCCCGCGAGCGCGCCATTGATCTCTTGCGTATGGTCGGCATCCCCAAACCGGAGCGCCGCATTGACGAGTACTCCTTCCAACTCTCCGGCGGCTTGCGCCAGCGCGTCATGATCGCCATGGCGCTCTCCAGCGATCCCAAAATCCTCATCGCCGACGAACCGACCACTGCCCTGGACGTAACGACCCAGGCCCAAATTCTCGAACTGTTACAGCGACTGCAAGATGAAAAAGGTCTCGCCATCATTCTCATCACCCACGACATGGGCGTCATCGCCGAAATGGCGGACGACGTGGTGGTCATGTACCTCGGTCGCGTGGTCGAGCGCGGCCCCGTAGACACCATCTTTCACGCGCCCAAGCACCCTTACACCCAGGCCTTGCTGCGCTCCATTCCCAGCATTCTTGCCCGACCGCGCACCAAGCTCGCCACCATCAGCGGCTCCATCCCGCACCCATACAATCGTCCTGTCGGCTGCCCATTCCACACCCGCTGCAGCGAAATCATTCGCGGCACCTGCGACAGCCGCGAGCCGCAGTTACAACCGGTCGGGCCGGACCATCAGGTCAGCTGTTTCCTCTACCACTCCTAAGCCTGCCTTGCGCAGCCTTTGACTCTCTGCCGAGCCGATACGCCATGACGATTGACCAAAGCGCTTCTACTGCAACGCAATCCGCGCCGATTCTCGAAGTCAACAACCTGCGCAAATACTTCCCCATTCGTAAGGGCCTGCTGCGCCTGGTTGCCGGTCATGTCCGCGCTGTAGACGACGTAAGTTTCACCATCCAGCGCGGCGAGACCCTCTCCCTGGTCGGTGAGAGCGGGTGCGGCAAGACCACCACCTCCCGCTGCATCCTACGCGCCGTCAAACCCACCGCGGGCGAAATTAAATTCCGCAGTGACGACGGGCGCGTCGTGGATGTCGCCGGCGCACGCAAATCGGAACTGCGCCCCCTGCGCCGCCAAATGCAGATGATCTTCCAGGACCCTTACTCCTCGCTCAACCCGCGCATGACTATCTTCGACATCATCGGTGAACCCCTGCTGGTCAATGGCATGCGCAGCGTCCAGGAGCGCCGCAATCGCGTCAAGGAACTACTCGAACTGGTCAAATTGCCGGAAGCCTACCTCAACCGCTATCCCCATGCCTTCAGCGGCGGTCAGCGCCAGCGCATCGGCATCGCGCGCGCCTTGGCGCTCAACCCGGCTCTCATCGTCGCCGACGAACCGGTCTCCGCGCTGGACGTATCGGTCCAGGCTCAGATCGTCAACCTCATGCTGGAGCTACAGGCCGAACTAGGACTTTCCTATCTCTT
>CAKZVN010000209.1 GCA_937922105.1 uncultured Litorilinea sp. | reverse complement strand
ACGACTTCGGCAAGGATGTCATCCCTGCCATGCTGGCAGCAGGCGATCGTGTCATGGCCTATCGCTTCGAGGGCTACTGGGTGGATGTCGGCACGGTGGATTCGTACTGGGCGACCAACTTGGACCTGGTCAAGCCGAATCCCGCCCTAGACCTCTATACCGATAACTGGCCCATCCACACCAAATCCGAGGAGAAACCGCCCGCCAAGTTGGGACCGCAATCCAAAGTAGTGAGCAGCCTGATCTCCAACGGCTGTATCGTCCGCGGGATGGTGGTCAACAGCGTCTTGTCGCCCGGTGTCTATGTCAGCCCCGGCGCGGTGATCAAAGACAGCGTGGTGATGAACGACGTGTGGGTCGGCCCCGGCGCGCTCCTGGACAAGATGGTGGTGGACAAGGAAGTCCGCATCGGTGCAGGCGCGGTGGTGGGAACCGGCGACGAAAGCATCCCCAACCAGCAGATGCCCGACAAACTCTTCGCCGGGATCAGCGTCATCGGCAAGGGGGCTTATCTCCCCGACGGCGTTAAGATCGGGCGTAATGTGCTCATCAACAGCCGCCGCGATGCCGAACATTTCCCGCCCGACGGCATCGTCGCCGACGGCCAAACCATCTAACCGCGCGCAGAGTCGTGACGCGTGCGCGCGTACCACGTGCTCCGATGGCATATACTCCCGTTGAGCCGCTTGTCGCTCAACGTTTTGATGAGGTGACCCGATGACACGCGCATTTGCCATGATCATGGCTGGGGGCAGCAGTGAAAGCCTCAGCGTGCTGACCGAGGTCCGCTCCGAACCGGCGGTCCCCTTCGGCGGCAAGTTTCGTCTGATTGATTTCCCGCTCAGCAACTGTGTCAACAGCGACATCTACAATGTTGCAGTCTTGACCCAATATCGCCCGCGCAGCCTCAACGACCACATCGGCATCGGGCGCCCGTGGGACTTGGACCGCGCCAGCGGCGGCGTGCGCCTCTTGCAGCCCTATCGCGGCGGTCCTTATGGCGACTGGCAGCGCGGCACTGCCGATGCCGTGCGCCGCAACCTGGATTTCGTCCAGATGCAACAGGAGGAGCATGTGCTCATCCTGGCGGGTGACCACATCTATCTCATGGACTATCGGCCCATGCTCTATCACCATGTGCAGAGCGAGGCCGACTTGACCGTGGCTGTGCGCCGGGTCAACCCCTATGAGACCCACCGCTTCGGCATTGTCTCAGTCAACACCGAAAACCGCATCGTGGAGTTCCAGGAGAAGCCCCGGCGCAGCCGTGAGACGTTGGCTTCCATGGGCATCTACATTTTCCGCAAGTCTACACTGGTGGACTTATTGCAAGCCCACGACTACGTGGATTTCGGCAAGGATGTATTGCCGGGCATGTTGGCGGGTCCCTATGCGGTCATGGCCTATACCTTCCCCGGTTACTGGGCCGACGTGGGCACGGTGCAGGCCTATTGGGAGGCGAACATGAGCCTCTTGGCTGAAAACCCCGCGCTGGACCTCTATGACCGTGACTGGGTGGTGCATACGCGCAGCGAGGAGCGCGCGCCCGCCAAGATTGGGGCCAAGGCCCAGGTCAACGGCAATTTACTCTCCAACGGTTGTCGCGTGGACGGCGTGGTGGAGCGCAGTGTCTTATCGCCGGGCGTCTATGTCGCCGAGGGCGCGACTGTGCGCGACAGCGTGATCCTGAGCAATACGACCATCGCTCCCGGGGCTGTGGTGGACCGGTGCATCGTGGACAAGGATGTGCGTGTAGGCGCGGGTGTGCTCTTGGGTGACGGCGACGACAACACGCCTAACCAGAGCAAGCCGCAGGAGATCAATACTGGCATCACGCTGGTCGGTAAGGGCAGCGTCATCCCCGACGGGCTAGTCGTCGGGCGCAACGTGGTGATCCACGCCTACACGCCCGAAACGGCCTTCGGCAAGCGCAAGAAGATCACCAGCGGCCAAGACGTGGGCAAGGTGGCGCGATAAACATGAGAAAGACCGTTCCGCACCCATCCCCTATCAAGGGAGCAAGCGCAACCTTGCCGGTGCGATTCTGCGTTATTTCCCGGCGCATTTTGTGACGCTCTATGAACCGTTTGCCGGTTCGGCAGCCATCACGATTGCTGCGGCGGTGAATGGTTTGGGCGAGCGATATCATCTCAATGATCTCATCAAGCCATTGATGGAATTGTGGCGTGTGATCATCGATGCGCCGGATGAGGTGGCGGCTCAGTACGCGACGTTGTGGCACGCCCAGCACGCCGATTCACGCACATTTTACGACACAGCCCGCGAGGAGTTTAACCGAACCGGTAGACCGGACCTGTTCCTTTATCTGCTCGCACGGTGTGTGAAGGGGTCGGTGCGTTACAACTCCAACGGTGAATTCAACCAGAGTCCAGATCTCCGGCGTAGCGGCATGCGACCGGAAACCATGCGACTGCAAATTCTTGGCGTGTCCCGTGCACTCAAGGGGAAAACTATCATCTCGGCCCAGGACTACCGTGAGGTATTGGAGCGGGTCACCGCGGCGGATCTCGTCTACATGGACCCGCCATATCAGGGCGTGGGGAGCAATCGGGATTCGCGCTATTTGCAGAACGTGCCTGTGGAAGAATTCATCCAGGCGCTTGCGCTTCTGAATCGGCGCAGGATTCGCTACATCGTCAGCTATGATGGGCGCACCGGCGAGAAAACCTATGGTGAGCG
>CAKZVN010000208.1 GCA_937922105.1 uncultured Litorilinea sp. | reverse complement strand
CGGACGACCTGCCCGTGGCGGAACTCCAACTCTACGCCATCCACCTCGCGCCCGCCACGCAGCGCCGGAAAAGTGGCGCGAATCCAGCCGTTGACCGAGTCCTCCACCGGGCCGGTAAAGATCTCGCCGCTGGGCATGTTGCGTTTGCCGTCGCTGTTGATGAAGGTGCGCCCGGCGATGGAGAGCGTCAAGTCCACGTGCGGCCCGCGCACCACTACCTCGCGCTTGCCTGCCAGCCAATCCACCAGGCGTTGCTGTGTCTCGTGCACTTCACGCCAGCACGCCACCGGGTCGGGCTGGTCGGCGAAGGTGGCGGCATAGAGGAAATCCTCGTAGTCGGCCAAACTCATGTCCGCATCTTGGGCATAGGCATTGGTGGGGAATTGGGTGATGACCCAGCGTGTCAAACCCGCTGCACCTCGCTCACGCATGCGCGTCATCAGTTCGCGCCGCGCGTTGGCGGCTAGTTGCTGGCGCCGCGGCTCGATGCCGGTGAGCGCGCGGGTGTTTTCCGCGGCGACGACGATGATGCGCGCGTCCACGCGGTCGCCGATGAGTTCCTCGACCGGGGAGACCCAGCCCAACTGGCTATCGGACGCGTGGCGCAAAAACGCGGCCTGCAAGCCGTCGCTCTCCAGTTGTACTGTGGGGTTGGCTCCGGCGCGCGTCAGGGATGCTACCGTCGCCTGGACGAGGGGCAACCCGGCGATGTCGCTGCGAATATGCACCCATTCGCCGGGGCGCGCGGCAATGCAATAGTGGACGAGCAGGTCGGCGAGTTTGGCGGTGCGCGGGTCGGACATGACAACTCCGTGAGGGTGGGGCGTAGGATGGATTGGGCGGCGCGCTTAGCGCACGCGCAGGATGATTTTGCCGATGTTGAGGTTTTGTGCCATGCGTTGGTGCGCGGCTTCGGCTTCGGTGATGGGATAGACGCGGTCAATGACGGGGCGCAACTTGCCCTGTTCGATCAGCGTCCAACAGCGGCTCATGAACTGGCTGCGAATCTCGCTTTTTTCGTCCAAGCTGCGGCTGCGCAAGACCGAGCCGATGAGGTGGATGCGCTTGCGCATGAGGCGTCCGATGTCCAGCGTGACTTGACCGCCGCCCAGGGTGGCGATAAAGACCAGGCGACCGCGCACCTTGAGCAATTCCAGGTTGCGCTCGAAATAGGCCCCGCCCACCATGTCCAGGATCACGTCTACGCCCGCGCCACCGGTGGCTTGTTGCACCGCGGCGACGAAATCCTCGCGGCGATAGTTGACCGCCAGGTCGGCCCCCAGCGCGCGACAGGCTGCGACTTTTTCCTCGCTCCCCGCGGTGACAAAGACCTGATGGCCCAACCCGTGCAGAATCTGGATGGCGGCGGTGCCGACGCCGCTGGCGCCGCCGTGGACCAGCACCGTCTCCGCGGGGCGCAGCCGCGCCTCCATGAAGAGGTTGACGAATGCGGTCATGTAAGTCTCCGGCAATCCGGCGGCTTCCTCAAAGCTCCAGGTGGGCGGGATGGGCATGAGCAGGGACTGGTGGACCGCCACGCGCTCGGCATAGCCGCCGCCGCTGAGGAGCGCGCAGACGCGGTCACCCACTTGCCAGGCGCGCACATCGCGGCCCACTGCCGCGATCACCCCCGCCATCTCCAGCCCGAGAATGTCGCCGGCGCCCGGTGGCGGCGGGTAGTTGCCCGCGCGCTGGAGCAGGTCGGCACGGTTGAGCGCAGTGGCATAGACATCTACCAGGACTTCTTCCGCGGCGGGGATGGGGTCGGGCGCTTCAGCCCAGCGCAGGGGGCGCTCCGGCTGGGAACTGTCAATCTGAATGGCGTACATGATGGGACTCTTTCCGGTGTAGCCGGTTGGTTGCTCGGCTTTCAGTATACCCTGTGGGGTACGGCGCGCCAAGCAGGGTACAGTGGGCGCGTGCCGCATGGCTTGAGAAAAGGGGAATCAAGGCTAGGCAAGGTACGGGCGGCGGCAGTCCGCGTGGGAAGAGGATACGGCAAGCGAGTACCCCGGGTGCGACTCGAACGCACGACACCTAGCTCCGGAGGCTAGTGCTCTATCCGCTGAGCTACCGGGGCACAATGCGGACCGCCGTACCCACCATCGTACCACAGCCGCGCAGCCCGCGCCAAATTAGGGCGATTTGTGCGGACGGCTGCTCCGCGCCGTGATGGGGTGCGGCACATGCACCGTCCAGGTCCAAAGCCCTGGGCGATCAAACGGCGCTTCCTGAGGGGGACGCAGGAGACGGTTCACCGTCCGGCGCTTGCAATCGCGACTCGCAGGGTGCTTGCGCGAATTTCCGCATGGACGGGGAAGGGCGCCGATGGCTTGGTCGACCCTATGCGGGCGTGCTATAATCGGGCCATGTATCTCGACCGCTCTTACCGTCCACGGCGCAAGCAGCGCGGCTTTTGGCGCTTTTGGCCCTTCTATCTTCTCGCCGTACTCGGCATCATCATCTACGAGCAACAGCCGGCTTGGCTGGCTCCGCGCCTGCCTGAACCGACCCCCATCCCCACGCGCAGCGCTGTCTCTTTCTTGGCTGACGCCGATATCGCGTATCGCTCCGGCAATATCGACGCGGCGGTCGCCGCGTACAAACATGTCATGCAGTTGGAGCCGGACAACGCCAAAGCGCCGGCTGCGCTCTCGGCGCTCTATCTCATCCTCAACGACTATGAGAAGGCGTATGAATTGGGCCGCAAAGCGGTGGAACTGGCGCCGCAAGACGCGGACGCGCTCAACGCCTTGGCGCGCGCCGAAGATTGGCTGGGCCTTTATGAATCGGCGCTCAACCATGCGCTGGATGCGCTGGAGATTGCGCCCAATAATCCCAATACGTTGGCGATTTTGGGCGAGATTTATACGGATGTGGGCAACTGGGGCGTGGCGCAAAACTACTTGAACCGCGCGCTGGAGATTGACCCGCAAAATGTGATGGCGCTGCGCAATCAGGCGTATTTGTACGAGATGCGCGGCGATTATCGTGCGGCGGTCGAGTATTACGAAAAAGCCATCGAAGCCGCGCCCTATCGCTTCGACCTCTACATCGGTCTGGGACGCCAATATCGCATCGGGCTGCGCGACTTTGAGAACGCCATCGAAGCCTATCGCGCGGCGGTTGCCGTCTATCAAGCGCCGGTGACGCTGGACGCGCTGGGCGACGGTCTCTACAATGCGGGGGACCATTTGCAAGCTGTGCGTGTCCTGCGCCAAGCCGTGGAGATGGACCCGGACTATGGCCCCGCGCACTTACATTTGGGCATGGCGCTCTATGCCCGGCGCAACTATGAAGACGCCGCCGCGTCGCTGGAGCGCGGGATGGAACTCATGGGCAACCGGGCGCGCATTGAGCAAGTCTATACCCTGGGCCTGGCGCATATCTACAAAGACCCGTCCGAGTGTGACAAAGCCGAACCGTGGTTGCGCCGTGCGCTGGAGATGCATTCGCAGGCGGGGCCTGCCATCGAAGGGCTACGTCTCTGTGGTCGCTATTAGGGGCCGTCTGCGAAGCCGGTATGCCGGCGTCGTGCTGAGGCGAAGCCGCTCTGCCCACCACCGCCCACACCCGACTCGCGCCGTGGAGCGCCCATGACCCTCAAACGGTCTCGCCTGAAGTCCAGATTGCCCACGCGCGCGGTGCTCTCACCCCTGGGCGCGCGCAAGCCGCCTGAACCGGCGGAGCAGCCCACGCCACGACCGGCTGCCGCGCGTACCGCCGATGGGCCGCGCTCCAGCAATCCCGCCGACCGCACGGTGATGAGCAAGCGGCGTTTGCAGCGCCGCGTTACCCCGCTGGAATTGTTGCAGGAGCCGTTGCAGGCCGGGTTACGCAAAGTCTTCGACCTGCGGCGTTTCCTGATCGTCATCGGTCTCACGCTGCTGGTGTTGGTTCTGCCTACCCCAGAGGGGCTATCGCCCGCCGGACAACGGGCTTTGGCTCTCTTTGTCTTCACCGGCAGCATTCTGGCGTTGGAGCCTGCGCCGCTGCCCATTGCCGCGCTGTTGGTGCCCATCTGCCAGATCGCGCTGGGGATTGACACCGCGACCGGAGCCTTTGCGCCTTTCGGTCAACCAGTGTTGTTCCTGATTTTGGGCAGCCTGTTCCTCGCCGAGGCGCTGCGCAAGCATGGTCTCACCCGGCGGATTGCGCTTTTCACCATTGTCTTGAGCGGCGGCAACCTGGCTCGGCTGCTTCTGGGCATGATGGTGGCGACCGGACTGCTCAGCATGTGGGTGCTCAACACCGCGACCGCGGCGGTGCTCATTCCGGTCGCCATCACCATTGCCCAGCGCGTGCAGCCGCAGGAGCGCGCGGCACGCGTGCTGGAAGTGCTGATTCTGGGCATTGCCATCAGTTCCAGCGTGGGCGGCATGGGCACGCTCATGGGGAGCGGGGAAAACGCAATTGCCGGCGCGCTGTTGGCTCAGGCAGGCGATTTCGGTTTTTTGGACTGGATGCTCTATGGTGCGCCGTTGGTGTTGTTGCTCCTGCCGCTCAGCTGGTTTTTGCTGCTGCGCAGCTTGCCCATCGGCGCGGTGGTGATTGATACCGAGCCTGCGGCGAAAGAACTGGAGCGGTTGGGCGCGCTGCGCGGAGCCGAGCGCGAGATCGTGATCGTCTTAGCCATTTCTGTGACCTTGTGGATTACGGGCGGTACCATTGAGCGCGCCCTGGGGTTGCCTGCCACGCTGTTGAGCAGCGCGGTGGTTGCCATCGGCGCGGTTGCGCTGTTGTCCATCGAAGAGGTCGTGGATTGGAACGACCTCAAAAGCGTCAACTGGGGCGTCTTTTTTGTGATTGGGGCCGGTCTGACTATGGGCGATGCGCTCTATAAAACCGGAGCCAGCGCCTGGTTTGCTGAAATGCTCGGCCCGACATTACAAGCCATGCCTTACTGGGCCGTGCTCAGCGCGCTGGTGTTGATGGGTTTCCTGCTCACCCAGTTCATGAACAACGTCACGCTGGGGGCGATCCTCGCGCCGGTGCTGATTACGCTCGGTCAAGCAGGCGGCATGGACCCGGTGCGTCTGGTCTTGCCCACCATCATGACGGTTGCGCTTGCCTATACCTTGCCCGCCGGCTCGGCGCGCATGACGCTGGTGGCGGTCACTGGTGCAGTGGATAAGCAGCACATGATCCGCGCCGGGCTGGCGGTGGGCGTGCCGTCGGCGCTGGTGATCTGGCTCTTTTTCTATGCCCTCATTTGGATAGGATGGCTATAATCCGCCGCCAATCTGCTCCGTCGGGGGCGATGGGGCGAGCGCATTCACGCAGACAAAGTTGCTACTGAGCGCGCCGGGTGCATGGGACCGGTGTCGCCCACACAGCGCACCCGGCGCGCCGCGACCGGGGAAAGGAGGGGGCCATGCGTGTCTGGTTGATTGGGGCCGGGGAGCCGGGCAAACAGGCTCTGCTGCAACTCCACAAGAGCGAGGAGATCACCGTGATTGTCAGTGCTGCCACCGACCGACCGGTCGCCGTGCGCGACGGTGTCATCCCTCGCGTTGACCATGTGGAGACCGTGACGTCCGTTAACATCAACCAATTGGCGCGGCGCGTGCGACCCGACATTGTACTGATCGACGCGTCGTCCATGCGTGAGGTGTTGGGGCGCGTCACCGGGGGCGCGGCCTTTAGCCAGTCCATGATTGATGAAATGGCCGCGGCGTGTGAATATCCGTGTTTGGTCATCGGTTCGTAATTTGCGCTGTGGATCGTCTTGATGAGCGTCAATCCTGAAGCGACACCTGCCGACCATCCTATGACCGCGCATAACTTGGGCCTTTACCGGTTGCAGGGCTTTACCGGACGGCGTGCCCAACTGCTGCAACTGTATGAATGGATGACGGGAGGCGACGATCTGCCCGCCATCGCGATCAGCGGGGAACAGGGCAACGGTAAAACTACGTTGGCGACGGCTGCGGCGTGGAGTTTGATCCACCACTTCCCCGACGGCGTGGTGCGCGTGGGCGCGGTGGGCGAGGCGCGCTTCCGGCTTTACGACGTGGTGCGGACCATGGACTCGGTCTTCGGCACCACCATGACTCGGCTCAGCGAGGAGCGTTGGGGGTTAAGCATCCTGGAGCAGCTCTACCGGCGCAAGCGTTTGCTCATTTTGGACGAGCTGTCAGGCGCAACGGGGAGCGAACTGGAGACGTTGGTGGATATCATTGCCCATCTGCATGAGGCCGAGGGCAATTCGCGTGTCCTGTTGATTGACCGCAACTTCAGCCCTGCCATTGCCGGGTTGTGCCAATTCCAGCATATTCACTTGGAGGGACTCAGCCTGGAAGAATTGCCGGAGTTTATCCGGCGGCGCGGCCCCGCGGCGGCGGTCCCTGTGGCGCTGGATCATGTGGAGGAATTGTATGCGTTGACCTTGGGCCGCCCGTTCCCGCTGCGCTTGTTGCTGGGCCTCTTGTTGGATTTTAGCTGGGAGGAAGTCGCGGTCTTTGTAGACGGCGCACGGCTGCCCGACGGGCGCGTGGCGGTGCATGAACTGGCAGCCTTTGCCGCGGAGAGTTTCGCCGCGCTCCAGCCGCAGGCCGGGCCGCTGCTCAACCGGTTGGTCACCGCAGCCGGCGGCGCTACCCGCCGCGCGCTCACAGAGTTGTTTTGGTCCGGCTTGGGTTCGTCCGACGAGCTGGCGCATCTGCTCACGGACCTGGAGGCCCATGCGTTGCTGGACGATGATCCCTATCAGCAGCGTGTTGTGATGCACCCGATTGTGCGCCGCTAT
>CAKZVN010000207.1 GCA_937922105.1 uncultured Litorilinea sp. | reverse complement strand
GGGGTCGGTGGTCACGCGCAATGTGGCTGCTGGCGAGTTGGTCTATGGTGTTCCGGCGCGGCCTGCCCCGGTGCTGGCGCAACGCCCGGAACAGACGCCCGGCGACGCCGGTTAGAGACCGCACCGGGCCGCATGAATTGTGAACCGATTGGATGTATAAGGAGTTCGGTGTGGACGTTGATCCCATTCCGCCGGTGACTCTGGTCGCGGCGCTGCTGTTGGTCGGCGGCGCCATTGCGGCAGAGGCCGGCTTCTCGGCGGTGAGCCGCGGCGAGATGCGCCGGTTGGCTGAAGAAGGCAACGGGCGTGCAAAGCTCGTTGACCAGGTGTTGCGCGACCCGGCGACCTTTTGGTTGACCATGCTGTTGGTGAAAACCGCGGGCGTCTTGACCGCAGGGGCTATGGTCGTCGAGTTGGCCCTGGAGCGCCTTTCCGGCGGGCAGATGTTTACTGTGGTGGCTGCGGCATGGCTCTTGCTGTCGGTCTTGCAGGCTGCGGGGCGCAGCTGGATTCTGGGCCGCGGCGCTGCGGTCGCCCTGGCGATGGCGCCGGCGGTGCGTGTGACGACCGTGCTGCTTTGGCCGTTGACTGCGGTCCTGCGTCGCTTGGCGCGTGAGGTGGGCAAGGAGCAGCCCGAGGACCTGGTGGATCGCGCCTTGCTTTCCGAGGACGGTCTGCGCCGCTTGATGGAATCCGCCCAGGAGGAAGAGCCGATCCCCGAAAGCGATAAGCAGATGATCGCCTCGATCTTGGAGATGAACGAGACGGTGGCGCGCGAACTGATGGTGCCGCGGATTGATATGGTGGCGTTGGACGTGGACACGACGTTGCACGAAGCCCTGTCGGTGATCAACGCAGCGGGCCACAGCCGCATTCCCGTCTATGAGGACAACATTGATCGCATCGTCGGCTTTCTCTACGCCAAAGACTTGCTCAAGCACTTCGAGGAGAACCGCGGGGATGCGCCGATCCGTGACTTTTTGCGCCCGGCCTATTTTGTGCCGGTGAGCAAAAAAGTCAACACGCTGCTGCGTGAGATGCAACGCGACCGCGTGCACATCGCGATGGTGGTGGACGAATACGGCGGCATCGCCGGCTTGATCACCATCGAGGATATCTTGGAAGAGATCGTGGGCGAGATTCAAGACGAGTATGACCAGGAAGAAGAGAGCGACGTGCAGGTCGTTGCGCCGGGGGTCTATCTCTTCAACGCTCGCTTCGATATTTATTCGTTGGCTAAGCTGTTGGATGTGGAATTGCCCGACGAGGACGCCGATACGTTGGGCGGGCTGATTTACAGCCAGTTGGGCCATGTGCCGGTGCCGGGTGAGAGTGTCGAGATTGCGGGCTGGCGTTTCACCGTGTTGACCTTGGAAGGGCGCCGCATCGGTCAGGTGCGGGCCGAAGCATTGAACCGCAACGAGGAGCGCCCGGTGGCGGATGAGCAGTCCGCAAGCAGCGCGCAGGAGGCGACCGGCAATTCCTCGGTGCTAAACTATACGTCGGCGTCGGACTGAGCCATGCAAACGCAGGGGCTGACTCCAATTGAAGCTGCCGATCCGGCCCATTTGGTGGCGCAGGCCCTTGCCGCGCGGCAGCGCGCCTACGCGCCCTATAGCGGCTACCAGGTGGGCGCAGCGGTGCTCTGCGCGGATGGGACCGTGATTCTCGGCTGTAATGTGGAGAACGCAGCCTATCCGGCGACCATCTGTGCCGAGCGTGTGGCGCTGACCGCCGCCGTCGCCCAGGGGCGGCGCGATTTGGTCGCCATTGCCGTGGCAACGCGGGACGGCGGCAGCCCCTGCGGGACCTGTCGTCAGGTCATGGCGGAACTGGGGCCGGAGATGGTGGTCTACATCACCGATGCCCAGGGCCGCTATCGCACAACGACGGTGCGCGCCTTGCTGCCGGATGGTTTCTCCGGCGCAAGTTTACAGAGATAGCCTCGCTTGCATCTCCTCTTTGCTGTGCTATCATCAAAAGCATGAATGTGCCTGCTTTGCTGGCGACTTATCAACTGCGCCAGCGCGAGTATTTGTTGCGTATCACCCGCGCCATGACCTCGCGTCTGGAACTGCCCAGCCTGCTCAAGCTCATCCTGAGCAGCGCGGCGGAAATGGTCGGCTGTCGCGCCGGCCTGATCGCATTGGCCCAGGGGCAGGTGCGGCTGGGAGCCGCTTCCGACGGGGAGGCGCGCTTCCACATCCGCGCCGTCTATAATCTTCCGCCCCAGGTGTGGCCCGCCTTTGCGCCCCTGTTGGATGTGGCATCGCTCATGCGCGGGGTGGTGGATGTGGACGTGGTTGAAGCCAACACGCAGGCCGTCCCCCATGACCCGGCCTTCCCCGCCGCGACGGAGACGCTCGACGAGCGGACAACCGATGGCTTTGCCCCTGACTATGTGGACCTACAGACCCGTGTGCGGCTGGTGGAAGAGCGTCTGGGGATGCCCTTAGGTCAGGTGCTGGGCCTGCCCTTGCTCTTCGAGGGCGAGTTGCTGGGGATCATCTACCTCTTCCGCAGCGAATATGCCTTTACGCAAATGGATTGGCAGTTCCTGCAAGGGTTCGCCGACCAGGCTGCCATCGCCGTGCGCAACGCGCGGCTCTATCTCCAACTGACTACTGAGCGCAGCCGCCTGGCAACCATCATCGAGAACAGCGCGGACGGCATTCTGATTTTGGACGCGCAGCGCCGTGTGGTGGTGATCAACCAGGCGATGGCGGCGATGGTGGGCATGAGCGAGGCGGACGCCATCGGCAAGTATTGCCATGAAGTGTTGGCGTTGGAGAACGTGACCGGGGATGACCTTTGCAGCGCGGACATTGCGGCGCTAGCCCAGGAGGGCGCAACAGCCCGCTGCGAGGGCGATCTGCTGCGTCCCGGCGGCGGGCGTATCACGGTCTCCGTCACCTATACCCCGCTCCCCGACCCCGGCGAGCACCAGCATGCGTCCAGCCTGATCGTCAACGTGCATGACATCACCCGCTTCCGCGAGGAAGAGGAGATGAAATCCACCTTCACGTCCATCATCAGCCACGAGTTGAAGACACCGGTGGCGTTGATCAAAGGCTATGCCCAGACGCTGGCGCGACCCGATGCCAGCTGGGACGCCGCCACCGCGCGTCAAAGCCTGCAGATCATCGAAGAAGAGGCCGACCGGCTGGAAGCGTTGATTGACAATTTGCTGGATGTCAGCCGGATTCAAGCCGGCGGTCTGCGACTTGAACTGGCGGATGTGGACCTGGAAGCGCTGGCGCGCAAGGTGGCGGCGGCTTATCGCACCCAGACCACCCTGCACCGAATCGAAGTGGATTTTCCGCAACGCTTGCCGCCTATCTGGGGCGATGAGGAACGTTTGCGCCAGGTGCTGACCAACCTGTTGAGCAACGCCATCAAGTATTCGCCCGACGGGGGGGTGATCCGCGTGGGGGGATGGACCGATTGGAGCGCCGAGCCGCCGCGCGTGGTTCTCTTTGTGGCGGATGAGGGCATCGGGATTCCCCAAGATGAACTATCGCAGGTCTTTGAGCGTTTCTATCGCGTGGATAGCAGCCTGCGCCGCAGCACGGCAGGTGCGGGGCTAGGTCTGTTTCTGGCGAAGGCTGTGGTAGAGGCCCACGGCGGGCAAATTTGGGCACGCAGCGAGTCCGGCAAAGGCACGACTTTTTTTGTGGCGTTGCCGGTGGACCAGAACGCGCCGGTCCCCCCCGCAACCTGACGCGCGTTCTGTGCGGCGCGCATACGCTGTACAGAGCCAGGAGGGTATGGGGCGCAACCGCCCCGCACATCGCCAACCGGCAGACAGTATCGCGCCACGGTACTGCTTGCCATCCGGTTCAAGGAGGAGGATATATGGAGCACAGAGGAAAGGTGCATCGCCTGGGCATCTGGGCGGTGGTCGTTGCGTTGCTATTGTTGCCGGGGTTGGCGCTTGCCCAGTCCGGTGAGTTTGACCCGGCGCTGCGTGCCGTGATCGGGCGAGCAGTCGGCGAGACAGCGCCCTTTGCGATCGGGACGGGGGGAACGGGCACAGGCGCAAGCAGCGTTGCCGCGCCCACTGCGCCGCCGCTGGTGCTCTTGCCCACGCCGACTCCTGCGCCGCTGGTGCTACCCACCCCGACCCCCGCGCCGCGAGCTACCGGCGCGCCGGCAACCTTGAGCCGCGATGGGGTGAGCGTCGTCGCACCCCCCGGCTGGGAGGTGGAACCCGGGTTCGGCGACATCTTCTTTGATATCTCCAACCCACGCAATGACTTTGCCGCCGTGTTCTTGGGTGGGGGGTTGGATTTCCCCGGTCTGTTGGGCGTGGTGATCATCCGCGACCAAGCCGCCGCGATGCTCGGTACTTTCATGGACGATACGGAACTGGTCAGCGTGGAGGTCTCTCTCACCCCGCAAGGCGTTCCGATGGTTGCCATCGAGTTCGACGGGCAGATGATGAATGAACCGAGCAGCGGCGCGCTCTATCTCTTCGGGCCGGGTAACACCGCCTATCTGTTGCTTGGCTTTGCGCCCGCGGATGACTGGGCGGTGGACGGACCTAGACTGGCGGAGTTTGCGGCGAATGTTACCTTCGACGAGTCGTTGATCACCCTGGTGACCGCAAGCGAGGAGATGTATTTCACCGACAAGGCCGAGACCATCGAGACGGTGGTGTTGCCGGGCTGGCACGCGCTGGCGACCGACGACGAGACCTTCCCGTTGGTGGTGGCGGAGCCGGAGCTGCGCTATCTGTTGGGCTTCGGTGCAGGGGATGCGCTGGGCGCCGATTTGGACAGCAGCGCCGAGATGATGCGCATTTTGGCCGAAGCTACGGCGGGAACCGATGTTGCCACCGAGATGATCTCGATGTTGTTGGACAGCCTGGGTGGGCTGGGCGAGGATATCGAGTTGGACTCGTCGCTTACCGCAGTCTATCCCACGGAGACCGGCGGCGTGCTGCGCATGGTCGGCACAGGCCGACTGGACGAGGAGACCAGCATCCGGATCGGCGTCTACATTGACATGCGCACCGAGGGCAGCCTGGGCATGATCGTGCTGGGTGACGTGGCGCAGGCGTTGGCGGAAGAAAAGACCGTCCTGGAGATCTTGGCGGAGACGCTGGTCTTGGAGTAACGCCGCGCGCAGAAGCAGTCGCGCAAGGCATGGAGTTGAGCTAGCTGCATGACGCATGTTGCGTTGAATGGATGAAGCCAAACCCGCTGCCCTTAACCGGCAGCGGGTTTGCTTTGGGGCAGGGCCAACTCCGGCGCGGTCTGGGCCGCGGGCGGGGCGGGTTCAGGCGTATAGGCGGGCAAGGTGAGGGTGAAGGTGCTGCCGCGGCGCGGCTCGCTTTGCACCGTGATCTGCCCGCCGTGGGCTGCAGCCAGGCGCTGGGCGATGCTGAGACCGAGACCGCTCCCCCCTAGCTCGCGGGAACGCGCTTTGTCGGTGCGATAGAAGCGGTCGAAGATAAGCGCCTGGTCTTCGGGGTTGAGGCCGATACCGGTGTCGCTGACACTGACGCTCACCCAGCCGTTGCGCCGCTCCAGGCTGAGGGTAATGGTCCCGCCCGGTGGGGTGTATTTGACCGCGTTGTCGGTCAAATTGAGCAGAATCTGGCGCAGCCGTTCCGGATCGCCCCAGACCGCAGCTTGGTCCTCGCTGCCCAGGTGGATTTCCGGTGGGTTGGTGGGATGGCGCTGTTGCGCCAGCCGGCGCGTCTGGCGATAGACCTCTAGGAGGAGGGTGTCCATCTCGACCGGGCCTTGATGGAGTTGCAGCGCGCCGCTGTCGGCTTGGGCCAAGACTAACAGATCGTTGATCAGGGTGTTCATGCGGATGCTTTCGGCTTCCGCCTCGTTGAGTGCCTCCTGCATGGCGGCGCGCATGGCTTGGGCGCGCGCCGGCTCTTGGTCAACGGCGCCGGCATAGCGTCGCAGCAAGTCGAAATTGCCCTGGATGGTGGTGAGCGGCGTGCGCAGCTCGTGGCTGACGTCGGCGAGCAGGCGCTCCTGGGTCTTGAAGAGCGCCTGGATGCGGTCGAGCATCTCGTTAAAGGTGGCTGCCAGGCGGCCCACTTC